>JANTGY010000257.1 GCA_024762695.1 Anaerolineae bacterium | reverse complement strand
CATCCCGTCTTGTTGGATTCTATTTGTCACAACATCTCCTTCAAAACACATCGCAACGAACGCATTAAGAACATGGATCCATCCCTAACGAATACACTAACCCATTCACAAACCACTTGGCGCCAAAGATATTGCGCCACAACCTCAAGCCGCGCCTCGAGTCTGCCTGAAACGGCCGTTTACGTCGCTGCACCATGACCTATCGGACATTGGATTCTTCAACGCCTTCTATACCGGCACACAAAAATCAAGGTCAAGCAAAGGGCGCATTCAGGGGGACTGGTTCGCTTTGGCGGGCCGGCGCGGGCGTGGCGCAGATTCCCGGGTAAATACAGATATGGATTCCGTTGAAAAATCTGCGTTCATCGCTGTTAATCTGCGTCCCCCCAAATGATTACGCCCTCACTGTAGACCGCTGCCAGGGCCAGGCGCCAACTGTCAAATTCCGCCGCTGGAAGAAGAGCAGGGCTAGAGCAAAAGAGACCAGACCAACTGCCATTAGTACCATTAAATCGCTGGTTTGCTGCCCTTCCAGGACGGCCGTTCCGCTGGCATCCAAATAAGTAAACAGGAAAAACGGCTCAAACGGTTCCAACGCTGTCGTTGAAGCGGCCAGATTACTCCCAAAATAGCTGACGACCAACACCGCCGCCGCAATCATCGAAGCAAACCGGCGGCTGGCGCTGAAGGCGGCCAGGAACATACTCATCATGCCCATGGCAAAAACCAACGGCCAGGAAGAGAGAACGGCCGTAAACAAAGCCCCCCCTGTCAATTCCGTCTCAATCTGGCTCTCAATGCTCTGAAACACAAGCGCCGAAACCAGCGAGACGACAACCACCATGATGATGGACGAAATAGCATAGGCAATCGCTTTGGCAGTGACGATTTGCCAGCGCGGTAAAGGCAGCGTGACAACCATCTCTAAACGGCCGTCCTCCTCCTCGCCGGCCAACGTGCCCGTCCCATTGATGATGCCGTAAATAGAAGCAATCAAGGGCATAAAAACAATCAGAATCGAGCCAACCCAGCCGCCGAACGTACCTAAACTCATCCCCATCGCCTTGTAAAGTTCCAAATCGGCCAGCCCTGCCATTTCCTCGGCCACTTGCGGATAAATGCCCACATACACGATGGGGAAAAAGCACAACCCCAAACTCCAACCGATAATGGCATTACGACGGAATTTCAATTCTTGCCAGATAAGCCTAAACATGGCTGCCTCCATTTCCTCTTCCATAATACTCCAGAAAAATTTCTTCCAGTCCCACATTATGCGTTTCGATATCATGAACATTGTACTGGGCGGCCACAGATAATACCTGGGGCAGATTTTCTCGCACTTCCAACGTGACGCTTAGCGCCGTGCGGCTTATTTCGGCCACGCCATCCAAATCAAACACGCCAGCAGGGGGCAAATCGGTAAAAATCAGGGTCATCCGATTTAATCGCGCAGCAATCAAATCTTCCACCCGCTGCGTCACCACCAATTCGCCTTCCCGAATGATGCCCACCCGGTCGCACACGGCCTGCACTTCGGGCAGAATATGGGAGGAGAAAAAGACGGTACGGCCGTCTGCCTTCACCTCACGCACCATTTCCATCACCGTTTGTTGGACGAGCGGATCCAACCCGCCCGTCGGCTCATCCAAAATCAGCAAATCCGGCTTACTCATAAAAGCGGCCACCACGCCCACCTTCTGCTTGTTACCGCGCGAAAAATTGCCGATTTTGCGTTTCGTATCCAAATCCAGCCGTTCCGCCAATTCGTGCCAATACCCCTTAGCGCCGCTTGGCCCGCGCAAATATTCATACATCTCAAAGAAACGATTAGCCCGCATATTGCCGTACAACGCCAACTCGCCCGGCAAATAACCAATCCGTTTGCGAATGTCAACCCCTTGCGTCTGGCAGTCCATACCAAAAATCGCCGCCCGGCCAGACGTCGGGCGAATCACATCCAGCAGGACGCGCTGGGTGGTAGTTTTACCCGCGCCGTTTGGCCCCAAAAAGCCAAACGCTTCCCCTTTTTCTACCGTTAAATTGACGCCTTTTATGCCGCGCTGTTTACCATAATAAACGGTTAAATCATGGGTTTCAATTATTTTGTCGCTCATCTTGTCACTCCAAATTGGGCAATAAATGATCATCAGGAATTGGTAAAGCAAGTGGTAAAGCAATTGAATACCTGTCTGATTGCACAAGTATCCAAGTAAAGCACAAAAGCATTTTGATAAAAAATGCGGGGTCTTTCGGATCTCCTGGGGTTTACCGTAATCCGTAATGCGTAATGCGTGAAGCGCCTCTGGTTACGACGCACGGATTTCGCATCACGCCATGATTACCCCACGAATTCCCAAAGAGCCAAAATGCGCTAATTCTTTGCGGTTTAACTGAACCGCTGCGCCAGCCTATATTAAGCGCAATTGCGAGAGGACGCCACCGATTAACGCCGGCTACCATCGACTGATGTTATCCGCAATTATCCAGTGGGTGCATTTCAAATGAGTTGAGAAAAGTGCGTGTTTCGGGAATTCCAATTCCCGAAACGTTGAGCCAGGTATCGGGAATTCCAATTCCCGATACATCAAAGGAAGGCTATTTACAGCTATCCATTCATCGACTGTCGTTCAATCACACCGCGCACATTTGCTGGCCGCCAACCGGGCGGCTTTAATCGTTTACCGTCGGCCCGAATTGGCCCGCTTTGCTTGCGCATGTTAGCCGCATGCACTTCGGCGAACACCGGGTCGGGGTCTACGCCGCACGCTTCAATAGCGCCGTAAACGACGTAGAGCAGGTCGGTTAGCTCGTGGATGAGCGGGGCAATGTCGTTGGATTGACCAGAAATGAGCTGCTGGAAAACGGCCGTAACCTCCTCATACTCCTCATCAATCAATGTCTGGCGCAAAGCCAGTATCGCTGCGTCCGGCAATATCGGCTGGGTAGGCATTTCCGCCCCCATCGCTGCGTGAAACTCACGGATACGGTCAGCATTGGTGAAACAATCGCCCTGATTTTTACCGTTTTCCATTCAACATCTCCTCAATCAACTGTGCCAACGGCATCTGCGCCAGCGAATCAACCACAAAATCAACCCCGTCAAAATTCAAACCGCGCGTCATCGGGTTGGGAACGGCCGTACACCACATCCGCGCCGCTTTCGCCGCTGCCACGCCATTGACCGAGTCTTCCAAGGCTAAAGCCCTATTTGCCGGCACGTCCAAGGCTTGCAAAGCTGAGAGATAAACAGCGGGATCGGGTTTGGAACGGCCGTCCACATCATCGCTGCAGCGCACAACCGCAAACCAGTCCGTCAAGCCCAATTTTTCCAGATAGCCATCCACCCAGCCATGATCAGAACTGGAAGCCAACCCAATCTGCAAACCCATTTGCCGCGCCTCAGCCAGAACCGACTCCACCCCCGGCAAAATCGTCTGCGCCGCTAAAAATTCATTATCCCACTGCTTGCGCCGGTCATGCACCGCTTGCCGGTCAATTGGACGGCCAAGCTGCCCCTCCAAATACAAATAGGGATTAAACAAAGTCGAGCCAATGTTGACATGCCACACATCCAGCGGCAATTCCAGACCAAATTCAGCGTACATTTTTTGCCAGGATAAATAATCCGGCGTTTCCGTATCCAAAATCAAGCCGTCAAAATCAAAAACAAGCGCTTCAATCATAAATTCAATCACCCAAAGTAACTGTACAGGTCATTCCTGCGAAGGCAGGAATCCACATCTTGGATACCCGCCTTCGCGGATATGACAGTCGAGATACACCTGAACAGTTACCACCTAAAATAATTTTCAACCGCAAAAAGTGCGAAGAACGCAAAACCTCCCCTCCTTTTCTTTGCCTCCTTCGCGGTAAATCGCTCAATACGCTCCCAACTCACGCAGCCGTTCGTCGCTAATACCAAAATGATGGGCCAGCTCATGTATCACCGTGTGGCGTACCTGACCCCGCACCTGCTCCAATTCGCCGCCGGCGGCAGCTTCGATCGGCCCCTGAAACAAGGTAATCGTATCCGGCGGAACCAGACTGTAATGATGCAATCGCTTAGTCAAAGGAATGCCGCTGTATAACCCCAACAAGGTATGGCCGGGCGGCACGCGCGCCCGCTCTAAATCATCGCGCGTCGGCCAGATTTTGACCAAAATCGCCACATTGTTCATCTTTTCCTGAAAATACGTCGGCAGGCTGGTCAGGGCCTCGTCTACCAACGCTTCAAATTGGATTCGCGGGAGCATATCGCTAGTTTACAAGGCGGAGAGAAAGAGGCAAGAAACGGCCGTTTCCCGTCGTGAAAAAGGCATAAAATCACCCGGTTCCCGCCCCCAAATCATGCTATGATGAACCTATGAGTCAACGTGCAGCCTCGTTGTGGCGCGTTGAGACGAGGCCGCAAAATGAGTTCAAAATTATAGGGACGCCAACCCTCGTTTTGAGAGGAATTCAGGCAGTCAAATGAAAAATATCTTGTGGGGATTTACTCTCGCGCTCATTCTGGCTCTGGCCGCTCCTGCCTCCACCGCCGATACCGCCAGCGCCAACGCCTGGCAGCCACTCGCCGGGCCAAACGGGGGCAGCGTCGCCGCCCTGGCCATCTCGCCCAACTACCCAACCGATTTAACCCTCTTCGCCGGTCTGCGCGGGCAGGGCGTCTACCGCTTTACCAGCGACGTGGCCGACTGGCAATCCGTCAGCCCCGGCTGGCATGTGATCGATTTGGCGATTTCGCCGGACTATACCAACGACAAAACCATCCTCGCCTTGAGCGGTCTGTGGACAACCGGCTACACCGTCCATCGCTCCACCGACCGGGGCGAAACCTGGCAAGACGCCTCCACCCACTTCGCCAATGCGCTGGGATTAGCGATTTCTCCCAACTTTGCCAACGACCAGACCATCTACCTGTACGCCAGCAGCGGCGCGCCCAGCTATATCTCCACCGACGGCGGCGCAGCGTTTACCCCCCTGGGCGGCTGGTTTGCTGCGCGCAGCCTCAGCGCTCTGGCATTTTCCCCCGACTTTGCCCATGATCAAACCCTGTTTGCCCTCGTTCCATTTGAAGGGCTGTATCGCTCCCCAGACGGCGGCGCAACCTGGTCGCTAACCGGTTTGACCGGCAGCTATACCGCGCTGGCCATCTCCCCTGATTTTGCCAACGACCAGACCCTCATCGCAACCGATACCGGCGGGCAGTTGCATCTTTCCAATGATGGCGGCGGAACATGGACAACGCCGCCGCTAATCATCGGCGCGGGTGGACGGCACACACTCCACTTCTCCCCCACCTTCGCCAGCGACCGCGTCATCATGGCAGCCAGTTCAGTTGATCCCGGCCCGTATCGTTCGGCCGATGGCGGGCTGACCTGGGCCGCAGCCGGTTGGTACGATCCGGCCGATCCCTCCAATAAAGGGTTGATTGGCGGCAGCGTTTTTGACCTGGCGCTTGCGCCAATTCAGGATTGGAGCGGCACGGTTTACGCCGCTACCAGCATTGGTGTGGCCCGCTCCGCCTACTCTGGCGATAGTTGGTATCAACGCAACCGCGGCCTGCCCACGCTGACAACGCGGACCATCGCTGCCGCGCCGGGCGACCCTGATTTGCTGCTAGCCGGAACTAGTTTTCATGAAAATATGCGTTTCGACAGCGGCGAGCCGGGCGAATATGATGGCAGCCTGCAAGTTTCCACCACCGGCGGCACAGATTGGAAGACCGTCACCGGGCGTCTGGAACGTGTGCAAGCAGTGGCTTTCTCGCCCGATTTTGCCAACGATGAAACAGCCTTCGCCGCTGCGGGCATGATTGGTCAACACGGCTATGTGGATGGCGGCGTATATCGTTCGACTGATGGCCTGGATAATTGGGAGGAGGTTTTTAGCGACACGGCCGTTTCCGCCCTCGCTGTTTCCCCCAATTATGCCCATGACCAAACCGTCTGGATGGCCGCCGCGACGTACATCGAAAATCTGGGCGTGCATCGTTCTCAGGATGGCGGTTCGAGTTGGACGCCAATTGCCCCAACCATTCACGCCGACA
>JANTGY010000256.1 GCA_024762695.1 Anaerolineae bacterium | reverse complement strand
GACGGCGCTGCTGGCTCCCAACTTCTCCACCATCCGCCAGTTGGGGATTTTTGATACGCGCCTGGCAGTAGCCATCCCCTTCTTCGGCTCGGCGTTTGGCACATTTTTGATGCGGCAGGCGTTTTTGGGCGTCCCGCGCGATTTGGTGGACGCGGGGGTGATTGACGGCTGCAACTGGCATCAACTGCTGCGAAATGTGTATCTGCCGCCTTCCATCCCTACGCTGATTGCATTTGGGCTGTCGTCGGTTAGCTTCCATTGGAACGCTTTTTTGTGGCCGTTGATTATCACGAACAGCGATGAGAGTCGGCCGTTGACGGCCGGATTGGTGCGTTTCACCCAGCTAGGCGAGATTGGGGCGCAGTGGTCGCTGCTGACGGCGGCGACGCTCATGGTCATCGCGCCGTTGTTCATCGCCTTTTTGCTGTTCCAACGCCGGTTTATTCAAAGTTTTATGCACTCAGGAATTAAGTAAACGCCAACCTCCCAGCGATTGCTAGGTGAAAACGGGAAAGTCATTTGAATGAGGAAACCGATGATTCTCCCGTTTTCCCTGAGTAAACCACATAGCGCTAAAGTATTTTGGCTCTTTGGGAATTCGTGGGGTCATCATGGCGTGATGCGTAATCCGTGATGCGTGATGCGTAATCCGTGATGCGTGATGCGTGATGCGTAACCAGAGGTCCGTCGCGCATCACGGATTACAGTAAACCCCGCGAGATCCGAAAGACCCAGTATTTTTTATCAAAGTGCTTGTTTTGGTTTACCCTGGTCAACTTTGAATTCCTATATAAGTTGAAAACCATCGGGCAGTCGGTGGTTTTTTGATGGAAAAAGGGGTGTTCTGATGCGTTTTAGGAAGTGGAAACGATTAGTTGTGGGGATAATCTTGACGGCGCTCGTTGGGGCAACGGCCGTATTCAGCCGCCATTATCAAAATTCGCCAACGGCCGACGACACATTGACTTACTTACCCATCGCCACAAAAATCGGCGCGACACCCCAAATCGCTGGCTGCGCCGTTTTCCCCCATGACAACATTTGGAACACGCCCATCGACAGCCTGCCCGTTCACCCTAACTCGGCCGCCTACATCGCTGCCATTGGCCTGAACGATAATGTTCATGCCGATTTTGGTTCCGGCGTCTGGCCGCCCGGTTCCGACAGCCCCATCGGCATCCCCTTCACAACTGTACCCGGCAGCCAACCCGATGTCGCCGTCACATTTGCCTACGACGACGAGAGCGACCCCGGCCCCTACCCCATCCCGCCCGATGCGCCCATTGAAGGCGGCCCCAGCAGCGATGGCGACCGGCATGTGTTGGTTCTTGATGAAGATAACTGCCTGCTTTACGAATTGTTTGACGCTTTTCCACAAGGGGATGGCAGTTGGACGGCCGGTTCCGGCGCTATTTTCGACCTCAACTCCCATGCACTGCGCCCCGATAGTTGGACATCGGCCGACGCGGCCGGGCTGCCCATCTTGCCCGGCCTGATACGCTATGATGAGGCGGCTGGCGGTGAAATTCGCCACGCCATCCGCTTTACCGCCTCGCAAACACAGAAAGCGCACATCTGGCCGGCGCGCCACGACGCCTCTAGCCTGACCGAACCGCAGTACCCGCCGATGGGTCTGCGTGTCCGCTTACGCGCCGATTATGCCATTACCGGCTTCTCGCCTGAGATTCAGGCCATTTTACAAGCGTTCAAAACGTATGGACTGATTCTAGCCGACAATGGCTCGGCCTGGTACGTGTCCGGCGTCCCGGATGCTCGCTGGAACAATGACAATCTGCATGAATTGGATGTCGTTTTAGGTTCTGATTTTGAAGCGGTAGATGTTTCTGGATTGATGATTGACCCAGATTCGGGGCAAGCGGCGAGTCCATAGGTTGAGAGATTACGGCCGTTCTGCAAACCAACGTCTAACCAACTCCACCTGGAACCGATAGCCCTCGTTAACCGGCTCAATCAGTTCCCGCTGGCGCAGCGCCTTCAACGCCTCCTCCAAAGCTAGCAGCGAAGGCACATAATCTACCAAAGCCTGGCGCGGCGCGCCTGCCCCCTCGTCATAAGTCGCCATCAGGCGCAAAACGGCCCGGCCTACTTCATCAACCTGATTTTGTTCGATGTCGGCGAAGAAAAAGCTGCCATGCTTCAGGGCTGGAGAGACGGCCGTTTCCACATCATCTATCTTGGCCAACCGCCGCGCCGCCGGGGGCTGCTCATTCTTCAGCGCCACCACCTCAGCGCACAGCAGTTGAATCAAAAACGGATGGCCGCGCGTCATATCCCAAATGCGTTGACTGGCCTCCGGCGCATAACGCAATGCAAAATTAGCCACCGGCGCTTCAATTAACTGCCGCGCCTCAACCTCATTCAAATAGCCGATATGGATCACTTGGACGTTAATCAAATACGTCGCCCACCGTTGAAACTCATCCAACGTATGCGACCCGGACAACAGCGCCTTAAAACGAGGACGATGTTGGATGATGTGACGCAGCATCCCCAAAACCGCCCCATTATCAAAACGATTCTGAGCCAACGCCTCATCTAACGCTTCAAACTCATCCAACATCAATAACGCCGCGCCGCCATCCAGCGAATCTTCTACCTCATCCAGCCATTCGTCAAAATGGGTAAACGGATCCGCCTGCAGCAGCGCGCGGTCGATTGGCGGCAGTTCCAAATGCCGCTGCCGCCGCGCCGAGCGAATCATCCCCCGCGCCATGTTGTATAAGAATCCGGCGTCATCTTTCGCCCGCGAGGCCGGGCCTTGCAAATCTATAAAAAGGGGCACGATGGAATTAGGCAGCAAACGGCCTAAATTGTGCAGTAAGGAGGTTTTGCCCACGCGCCGCTGGCCGTAAAGCAGCAAGGGCGGCTGCCGTCGATCCAGCAAAAGCTGTTCAATGCGGGCGCTGATGTCGGAACGGCCGATAAAAATTTCCTGCTGCTGCGTCAACGGCACGCCAATAATATAAGGACTGTCAATCTCCTGACGCAGTTCCGCTTCATCGGCTAATTTTTGCGCCTGCGCTGCCGCCAACTGGCGCCATTTGGCGGCAATTGGGCGGAAGAGATCGGCATAAGGTTCGTCGCTGCGCGTCAGTTCCCGCGCCAGTCCGTCCAGCCGGTCTTCTACGGCGCTCAAAGCCAGCCGTTGGTTGTATGCGCTCTCCTGGCGCAGCGCGGCGGCCACATCCTGGCTGATGCGGCTGAAACTGCGTAACAAGGCGCTGGCCGGCCCGGCCAAATCGCCGGCGGCTAATTGTTTATCCACCGCGCTGATGGCGGCCACATCATTGCATTGGGCTAATTGACGAGCTTCGATTTCAATTTGCGCCGCCTGCGCCGCCCAACGCTGGCGGCTGCCGCTGACGTAATTGAGAGCCGCTTGCCCGATGTCGGGATCGTGATCCAAAACGAGCAGCAGGTGGGCGTCCAGGTTGACAAGGCGAAGCTGCTGAATTTCATCCCAAAAAACGGAATGCCAGCGCAGAAGAGGGGTACGGCCGTTTCCCAATCGTCGTTCATCCAAACGCAGCAGCAGCGTATTCCAGGCCATAAGCAGCGGATAAACGACAACAGGCCGCCACCAGGCCAAAGTCAATCCCAATAAAACGCCGGCCGCACTAAACGATAAAATCGGCAAATAAGAATCAGCCGTCGAAACGAAGAAGAAGAGGCCGCCGCCGGCGCCCAGCGCCCCGGCCAGACCGCCTGCCCCGGCGCCCGCCATGCGCTCGGCTAAGATGTAGGGCAGGGCGTAAAAGGAAAGGAGCGCTGCGCCATATCCCAACAGGCCCCATAAACTGCCGCCGCCGGTAAATCCGGCGGCCAGGCTGCCTAACAGCCCGATGAAGAGACCGCCAGCAATCCCATGCTGCCATTTTTGCATTCGCCAGCCAAAGGCCAGCGCAAATGGTAAGCCAACGGCCAGGCCCATCACCCACTGCCCGGCAGCCAGGCCGGTCAATCGCCCAACGATGATGCCGATGAGGCTGCCCGTAATGACGCCGCTGATTTGGCGCAGCAAGGAGGCCGCGGGGTCTACCTGACTCGCCTGACCAGACACGCCGGAGGCAACGCCATAAGCCAAACCGCCAGATAACCCGGCGGCCAGGCCAATAACGGTTCCGGCCATCAGGTCGAAGGAGGCGTCGGCGGGCAAGAAGGATACAGTGTGGCCGGGACTTAGCAGCAGCCCGGCAAATATCCCGGCGATGAGGCTGACGGCCGTGCCTACGGCGGCGCTGACCGCCCAACTGCCGACAATCCCGGTCATCACGCCGGCAGCCAAGCCTGTCGCCAACCCCACCGATACGCCGATGATAACGCCCTCAACGGACGCGCCGGCTATTTGGAGAACGGCCGTCATCAAAAAGGCAGCCAGTGTCAGCCAGGCTAAGTGGGATAAGAATAGGAACCGCCAAAACGTCCACCGCCGCCATTGACCGGAACGCACATCGGCTAAACAAAAATCGGGTTGGAGCAGCGGGTCAATCTGGTTGACATAATTGCGCCAGGCGGCGGGATGAAAAAACAACCAAAACAGCAATTGGAAACTGCCCAGCCACAAAGACGGCCGCAGCGGTGGCGAATCGGTAAAATAGCGTCTGTTATTGGCCCTCATCCGTCCGCCTTGTTGATAAACGGCGCAATCTGCCGCCGCCCATCTTCGCGCCAGGCTGCGTCCGTTTCGCCGTCCTCCAGAGTCAACAAACGTTCTCGACACAAAATTTGCAAGGGCATCGGCCACCGGCCGCTTTCCGCCAATATCCACTCCACATCCTCAGCCGGGAAAGGGATGGGCGAGCTGGCGATGAGCGCGCGCGCTTCAGCCTCCATCAGGGGGCCAAGCTGGGCCGCATAGCCAAAAATATTGAAGAAAGGAGAGCCAAGCCCGCTGTGTTGGGCCAGTTCCGCCGGCGATTCATGAGCCGCCAGAACAAACCCTAGATTGCCATCTACCTGATTCGTTGCCAGGGAACGTAAACTTTCCCAAAAAGCGTCATCTAATTCCGGGTAACGTTCCAATGCAACGCCAATCTCGTCGAAAAGGATGACAGTCGGCGTATCCAAATTATCGCTAACGGCATCGAGGAAGGCGTCCAAATCGCATCTCCCTTCGCAAGGGAAACCCATTTGTTCCAGCAAGTAACGAAGCAGATTAGCCGCCTGTCCCAACCGCGCATCCTGGAAATCCACAAAAACCCAACGATAATGGGCTGGGTCGGGCAGCCAGTCTTGCCGCTGACCGGGGCGCAGATGGGATGGGGTTACGGCGGTTATTGTTCGCAAATAATGGAGCAAGGAGGTTTTACCGCTGCGCCGCGCCCCGATGATGGCGGCGTTTTGCAAGGGCGGTCGCTGCAGCAAGTTGAAAATGCGCTTAATCTCGCGCTGACGGCCAAAAAACTGGCGGGGCTGGGCGATGGGCGGGCCGGCGATGAAGGGCAAAGATGAAGGGGTAAAAGGGTGGGCGACCTGCGGTCGCTGGGGTGAAAGGATAAATGGGCGGCGATCTGATCTCGAACCCGTTTTTATCGCCTCGACCAACGCCCAGGTATCGGGAGAGGGTTCGACGCCTAGTTCATCGGCCAGGTATTGGCGGCAGGTTTCAAATTGAATCAGGGCGGCGCTGCGTTGTCCGCTGTCGGCCAGCAGCCGGATTAGCTGTTGATGGCCTTCTTCCGCGGCCAGGTCGAGTTGAAGCCAGCGGCGGGCGGCGGCAATGCCCGCTTCGAGTTCGCGGCGCCGAACATAGGCGGCGGTCAGGGTTTGGTATGCGGTTAAGGCGGTTTGCCGCAGTTCGACTCGTCGCTGGAAGAGCCAGGTTTCAAATAAGGGAGCCTGGCGCACGTGGAATTCTTCGAGGAAGTCGCCACGGTAGAGGGTTACGGCCGTTTGCAAAGCCTCAACCGCTGCCGAATCGTCGGCGGCAGGGCGGCGGCCAATCTGATTGATCGTTTGTTCAAACGCGGCCACATCCAACCAGTATGGAGCGCTTTGGTTGAAGGCGGCGGTTTGGTGGGTGATGGTCAGATATGGCTCGACGGTTTGCCG
>JANTGY010000255.1 GCA_024762695.1 Anaerolineae bacterium | reverse complement strand
TTGAACCGCAATTGGGACTGTCGCTGGGTGGAAGACGCCAAATGGCGCGGCGAGACGGTTCCCGGCAGCGGCGGCCCGTTCCCCGCCTCCGAGCCGGAAACGGCGGCGATGATTGAATTTATTGAGACGGTAGAAGCGGATGCGGTGATTTTTTGGGAAGCGCGCGCCGCCGATGGTCTTTCTTCGCCGGGAGCGTGCGGCGACCGTAGTTTAGTATCGGGGCGACTGGCGCAAATTTACGGGCTGGCCGCCGGCTACCCTATCGCCGATTTCGAGAACCTCACCGACCAGGAACTAAACGGCGACAGCACCAACTGGCTTGATTTGCAAGGTATTCCAGCCATAGCCGTGCTGCTGCCAGATTATGATGATGTGGATTGGAATAATAATCTGGCAGGGATGTTGGCGGTGTTGGCGGAGTACGGCGAATAAAATGCGACATAAAGAATTAGGAATGCGGAATGGGGCGGGGCGCCGGGTTTGGGGACGCTTGTTGCTGTTGGCGTTTATGGGGCTGGCTTTGTGGGGCTGCGGACTGCTACCAACGGAGCCGGCATCGGTTTTGCCGACGAAAGCGCCAACGGCCGTTTTGCCAACAATCGTTATCGAACCATCAAGCTTACCCCCATCTACGCCGACAACTCCGGCAACGGCCGTTCCCGCAACCATCCCGCCCACGTTTACGGCCGTTCCCTCGGCCACACCCATTCTCACCTCGCCGCCGCCGCCCCCCGTTTCCATGCAAACCTTTGGCGAATCGGTTGAAGGACGGTCGTTGCAAGCGTACCAATTCGGCAATGGCCCCGACCAGATCGTGTTTGTAGGCGGCATTCACGGCGGCTATGAATGGAACACCATTTTGTTGGCTTACCGCGCCATTGATTATTTCACCGCCAACCCAGATAAGATTCCGTCATCCGTTACTCTACACATCATTCCCTCACTCAACCCGGATGGTCAGTTTTTGGCGACGGCGCGCGACGGCCGTTTCTCCCCCCTCGATGTCGCCGCCAATAGTTTTCCCGGCCGGTTTAACGCCAACAATGTCGATTTGAACCGCAATTGGGACTGTAACTGGCAAGAAACGGCCGTGTGGCGCGACCAAACCATCAGCGGTGGGCCGTTCCCCTTTTCCGAGCCGGAAAATGTCGCCTTGCGCGATTTTCTCCTGCCGCTCAACCCAATCGCCGTCGTCTTTTGGCACAGCGCCGCCAACGGCGTATTTGCCGCCAGTTGTCCCGATTTATATTGGCCCTCCTACACACTGGCCTCCATTTACGGCGTGGCCGCCGAGTATCCGGTGTATGAAAGTTTCGACAGCTACCAGGTCACCGGCGATGCCGGCGATTGGCTGGCCCTGCAAAACATTCCCGCCATCAGCGTTGAACTTGTTACCCATGAATCGATGGATTGGATACAAAATCTAGGAGGAATGCTGGCCGTCCTAAATCAGTACAACTTCATAGAGCGTTAGGGGTTTAACTCTACAAAAGCATGACTTGCGAGGCACAAGAGAGAAGCCTACAATACGCCCGATTGCGGGGTGGAATTCATCAGACTTTGTACCCTACTACAAGCATGTTATACGAGGAGGCCGCATGGCGACTGCAGCATTAGACACCAAGCCCATATCAACCCGTAAAGAACGCATTGCCTGGTATTTATATGATTTTGGCAATTCAGCTTACGCGGCTGTAGTTTTATTGGCTGTTTATTCAGCCTATTTTCAAGGCACAATCGTTGGCGGCGCCGAAGGGTCGCGGCTGTGGGGGCTGGCTGTCGGCATCGCTATGCTGGTCGTCGCCGTCACCTCGCCCATTTTAGGCGCCATCGCCGATTATTCTGGATCCAAAAAGAAATTTTTAGCTTTCTATACCTTGATGACCTGCGTATTTACAGCCGGTCTTTTTTTCGCCGCGCCGGGTCAGGTTGCTATTGGGATGGGCTTCTTCATCCTGGCCGAAATCGGCTATCGAAGCGCGCAGGTCTTCTACAATGGGCTGCTGCCCGAAATCGCCTCGCCGGCAGAAATTGGACGCATTTCAGGCAATGGCTGGGCTATCGGCAATTTGGGTGGCATCACCAGTCTGTTGATCGTATTGCCGCTCATCATTTTGCAGCAAAATGGGACTATTCCATTAGAGGGAACGCTTGTTGTGCGCATGACGCTGGTAATTACGGCCGTCTTCTTCCTCATTTCCGCCATTCCTATCTTCCTTTGGCTGCCAGAACGCGCGAAAGGTAAACCGCTGCCAGCCGGAGAGAATTACCTGAGTATTGCCTTCAAGCAACTAGCTCATACAATACGCACAGCCCGCCGTTTCAAAGAGTTCCTCAAATTCATGCTCGCATTTCTTATTTACAACGACGGCGTAATCATGGCCCTGGACTTTGCCGCCATCATCGGCGCCGTACTTTTCGGTCTAGATCAACAAGGTTTGATAATTTTTATCATCATCGTCCATATCGCCAACGTCTTTGGCGCTTATATTTTTGGTATGTGGATGGATAAAATGGGCGGCAAACGAGCGCTAACCATCTCCATTCTCATGATGATAGCCGCCATCGTTTGGCTTTACCTCAATCAAACGCAAAATGGCTTTTTTATGATTGGCGTGCTGGCCGGAGTGGGCATGGCCGGTCTGCAATCAGTCAGTCGTTCAATGGTCGCCGTCTTCTCCCCGCCCGGACAAAGCGCCGAATTTTACGGCTTTTTTGCCGTCGCTGGGCGCACCTCATCATTCATTGGGCCGACTATTTACGGCATCGTCGCCTACCGGGCGGCAATTTGGTTCGAAGCGCAGGGAAAAACAGTCGCCCTGGCCGAACAAGCCGGTCAACGGATGGCTATCCTCTCGATTGGCATTTTCTTCATCGTCGGGTTGGCATTGCTGGCATCGGTCAATGAAAAACGGGCCTACGAAGCGGCTAAACGGGCGCAAGATTAAGCGCAGTTAACATTTATGGCACAGTTACACAGCGTTTCACGGGAAAGGGCAACCAAAGTTCGCACAGAGATACACAGAGAGAATGAGAAATCTTCTCTCTGTGTATCTCTGCCTGATTGACTGACAAATCTCAGAGTTCACCGCAGAGAGCGCGGAGAAACGCGGAGGTTTCTCCTTCATTTCCCTCTGCGATCGCCGCGTTCTCTGCGGTTAGATAAGTTTTGTCAGTCAACCAGGTATCTCTGTGCCGGCTCTGTGTCGCCCTGCGTTCCCAATTCTAAGCCGCAGGCCAAGTTGGGTCTTCAAAACGCTGAATCTCAATCAAGTAATCGTTGGGATCGCGTAAAAAGAAGTGGTAAATATTGAATTTAGGGTTGAATTGAGGCGGTTTCTCAATGGCAACCCCTTTTTGTTTGAGGTAGGCGTACCAACCGTCTACATCTTGGCTAACGAGGGTCAGGATGACGCCGGACGTTTTTTCGCCGCTGGTTAGGTGGCGGCAAAAGCCCAAAAACGCCCCGCCGCGCACGCCATAAATGCGGCAGGCGGCCTGGTCGAGAATGAGGGGTAGTTCAAGGATGGTTTCGTAGAAAACGGTCGTCGCCTCCAAATTGTTCGTCTGCAAAAAAGTCACCTGCTGTTCAATAGATGGTCGTTCCATACTAAACCTCCCTGACGGCCGTTTAACCGCCTGGTTCCCGGTAACCGGGTTCGGCAAAATGCTGAACACGGAATGTTTGTACGTCGATTGTAGGCGGAGAGCGACGTAATTCTTGCGTGGGAATGTTCGCTTTTTGGGCCAATACGGCTAGAAATTGAGCCGGATCGGGTAAACGACGCCACACCTGCGGCAGCAGTACGGCACGATGACCTTCCCAAGCCAAAATGACGCCATCCTTAGAGCTTAGTTTAGCCAACAAATCGGCGTAATTGGCAAAGGGAAGCGGTTGAGGCGGCGTCAAAACGGTCACTTCCAGGCGAATGCTGGCTAATTCGTCGGGGGTTACGGCCGTAAATCGCGGATCGCGCGAAGCGGCGGCAGCAGCGTGGCGGGCGACATCTTCGGCCAGGGGCCAGCGCGCTTCCGTCCCGCCAATACAACCGCGCAAATGGCCTTGATTGGTGAGCGTCACAAAAGTACAGCCGGGTTGGGAAACGGCCGTTGGCAACTCCTCCAAATCAGGCCGATAATGTTCCCGCTGGCGCACAAAGCGCTCCAGGCTGCGCCGCGCTACTTTAATCAACGCCTGCCCAACGGCTGGGTCAAGCATACGCGCTCCTTCTAGCAGTCTGTCGGAAAAAGAATTTTTGGACGCAGATTTCGCGGATTTACGCGGAATTTTTAACGTTTTAGACCTAAAATCCGCATTTTTCTGCGTTTATCCGCGTCCTATTTTGACTTCTCCGACAGCCTTCTAGGGCCTAACGACCAATGGTAAAAACTGTTGGTACCGCATTTCGTCATCCAGAATAGTCAATTCAACATTTTCTGACGCTAACAATGCCTTTGTCTGCCTCGATAATTGTAAAACAAACGCCTTATGCCCGTCCAGCAAATCGTCATCCAATACTGTGATGGGAATGGTCTGGGCGGTTACGCCGGGAGAGAAGGCAAGCGTGCCAGAGAGCAGAACGTAATCGGAACCAGGAACGGCCGTTCCCCCAACCGCTTCATAATCCACCGTCACCGTAAACACCGGCGCAACATCCAATGTTACCGTCACCGTGGCCGTGAGCGCGTCTTCATACACGCTGTAACCCGTCTCGCTAAAGCCAACTGTAGGCAGTGGGGCAACGGCCGTTTCCACTGCCGCCGTGTTATTGTTCATGAGTGGTTCCGACTCGGCGGCCGTTACCATAACAGCGCTGGTGACGATACCGGTGGCGGCGACATCAAGTTGGAGAGCGTAGGTAAAAGTCGCGCTCGTCCCCGCCGGAATTGCGCCAATGTTGCAGTTAACGGCTGTCGTTCCCACACAAACGCCGGAATCGCTCCCGACAAATGCGGCATTGGCCGAATGCTGTACGGTGAGGGTGACGGCCGTCGCCGCCTCAACGCCGTGATTGGTGATGACGGCCGTGTAGGTCAACGTCTCCCCGGCCAGGATGGGGTCTGCCGCCGTCGTTTGCGTCGCCGCCAAATCAAACAAGAGACAGGTCGGTTCGGTCAGCCAGGGATCGTAAAGGACATCCCCCAAAACGGTATCGCCGCTGCCAGGGCCGTCCCCGCCAGGGCCAGTGGCGTCGCCCCACCAGTTGTAACCGGCGTCAACGGCCGTTCCGCTGGCATTATTTATCCCATTCCCGTTGCCGCTGAGGCTGGAACTGAACACAAAAACATCGGGCGCGGCGCCATCCACGTAGACGGCGTTGGCGGCATTGGAGATGAAGGTTGTGCAAACGGCCGTCGTCTTGCCCCCGGCAATCGTCAACCCATCAGCGCTGGCCTGACTGATGATCGAATTGGCGATTAAGACATCGCCCGCTGTATCCAATATGTACAAATTGTGCTCCCCATTGCGAATGGCAGCGTGGTTTAGGTTGGCCGTACCCACGATGGCAATGCCAAACCACTGACCCGGAGCAGAATCAGATGTAGATGTAAACGAAACCGGATTGGTCTCTGCCCCTTTTGCCTCTAAATGCCCGTACAATTCAATTAGTCCATCTGCGGGAGTCATCATCAAAGTCGTTCCCGCTTCCATTGTTAATGTGATACCCGTTGGCACTTCAAGGAAGAAACCTGAACCATCCCAGGTGTCTATTTCATATCCATCTAATCCCGGTTGGTCTGTCAGCGTAACATTGTCAACCAATGTCCCTGTTTCAACCCGAACGCGATTTGCATTATTCCCAGTAAATGTAACATTGGACATTTCAAGCTTGTGTAACATATCGGGTGTAATTGCAATTGGGTAATGGGCATTGTCACTTAGCACACTATCTTGAATGAGTATAGAGCTGAAATCAGGCCTCAGTCCCTCCATCGAAAGCCCGTAATTCGCGTTGCGAATATGAACGTGGTTCAAATTGGCCTGGCCCTCGATGGCGATGCCGCCCCACTGTCCTGAAGCAGAATCAGATGTAGATGTGAACGAAACTGGATTAATCTCTGTCCCTTTTGCCTCTAAGTGCCCGAACAATTCAATTTGCCCATCAGCAGGCGTC
>JANTGY010000254.1 GCA_024762695.1 Anaerolineae bacterium | reverse complement strand
CGCGAAGGCGGGAATCCATGCTTTTGCCAGAGTGGATGCCTGCCTTCGCAGGCATGACAGGGTAAGTTGTTTTTTACCGATTTAATTGTTTAACTTCTATGAAAAACCCGGTTCCTCCATACATTAGTCTCCCATCACCAGAAAGGCGTCGGCGTCAGCATCGGTCGCTTCGTCGTCAACTTGGCGGCGGAACTGACTCATGTACAAATCAAAATAGAAGCCTTTGGCGGCCAGGAGTTCTTTGTGTGTGCCCCGTTCGATAATTTCGCCCTGATCCAGCACCAGCACCTTGTCGGCGTTGCGAATCGTGCTCAGGCGGTGGGCGATGACGAAGCTTGTGCGTCCTTCCAGCAGCTTGTCCAGCGCGGCTTGAATTTGCTTCTCGGTGCGCGTGTCTACGCTGCTTGTCGCTTCATCCAAAATGAGGATGCGCGGGTCGGTGAGCGCGACACGGGCGATAGCCAAAAGCTGCCGCTGCCCCTGGCTGAGGCCAGAACCACGTTCCCCGAGAACAGTCTCGTATCCATTTTCTAAACGGCCGATAAAATCATCGGCGCGGGCCAGCTTGGCGGCGGCAATCACTTCATCGTCGGTGGCGTTGGGACGGCCGTATCGGATATTGTTCATCACCGTGTCGCTAAACAAAAACGTATCTTGCAGCACAATCCCCATTTGATCGCGTAGGCTGCGCTGGGTGACGTCTTGTACGTTACGGCCGTCAATCATCACGCGCCCCTGCGACACATCCCAGAAGCGGGGCAGCAGATTGATAATTGTTGTTTTGCCTGCCCCCGTTGGCCCCACGATGGCGACCATCTCACCCGGTTTCGCTTCGATGTCAATCCCCTTCAGCACCGGCTCGCCGGGATTATATTCCGCCCACACCTGCTCAAACTGCACATGCCCTTCAATCTGCGGCAGGTCAACGGCATCTGGTTGGTCAGTGATGTCAATTTCTTCATCCAGCAGCGTGAAAATCCGCTCGGCCCCGGCAACGGCGCTTTGGATATTCGTCCACAGCACCGAAATTTGCTGCACTGGCCGGTTGAACTGCTGCGAGTAGGCGATAAAGGTGATCAACAGCCCCATTGAGAGCGTCGTCCCCATCAGATCGCCGCCGCCCAGAAGAATAATGCCGCCCACGCTGGCCACAATCGCCAAACTGACGTAGCTTAACGCTTCCAACGTGGGGGCCAGGGCGCTGGTGTACACCTGCGCTTTGATGTTGGCGTCCCGATTGGCGGCGTTGCTGGCCCGGAACTGCTCGATATTTTCCGATTCGCGGCTGAAGGCCTGCGCCTCGCGCACGCCGGAGATGCTCTCTTGCAAGTCGGCGTTGACCGTGCCGATTTCTTGACGGGCGCGGCGGAACGCTTTGCGTGCCTGCGCCGAGAACCAGCGGGTGGCGATAAACATTGCGGGCAAAGTAAGCAAGCTGATGAGGGCGAAGGGGATGCTCTTGCTGAACATGGTATAGACAATCCACAGGATGAGCAGGCCGCCTTGCAAGACGTTGATGAGGGCAAAGGCGAGCGCTTGCTGCAAGGTGTCCATGTCGTTGGTGAAGCGGCTCATCACGTCACCCGCTTCATGTTTGGTGAAGTAGCCCATTGACAGACGGTGGACGTGTTGGAAAACCTCGGCCCGCATATCGCGCAGGACGTGGAAGCCGGCCCAGCGCATCAGGTAAAACTGTGTCCCGCTGAGGACGGCGCTGCCGACGTATAAACCAACGATGAGCAGGATGAGTGTGCCGATGCCGCTGATGGTGGCGTCGGCTGTTGCCTGGGGATCGACCGTTGTGTACCAGCAGTTGTCGGTTTCGTCCGCGCCGCTGTTGGGCAGTGCGCTCAAGTCGAAACCGCCGCTGGTTGATTGGACGGCGTAAGGGGTGATGTAACAATCGACCACCTGCCCGGTGAGGTCGGGGACGAGGACTTGCATGTAGGTGCCGACGACGAGCAGGATGGCGATGATGATCATGATGAGGGTGTAGCGGCGGAAGTAGCCGCCCAACCGTTTCATGGTTTGGCGTACGCTGGTCGCCTTACGTGTTTCTGTGCCTAGAATTCGTTCTGTTTGATGAAACATAGGTGTTCTCCAAATGCCCCCTCCTTAATCCTCCCCCGGTGGGGGAGGAAACGGGTTCCCCTCCCACTGGGAGGGGTTAGGGGAGGGATTCTTAAGCTATCTCAACATCTTCCGCGAGTTGGGAATGGTAAATTTCGGCGTAGATGGGGCTGTCGGCCATCAACTCTTCATGGACGCCCTGGTCTACGACTTTGCCCTTGTCGAGGACGATGATTTGGTCGGCGTTGAGGACAGTACTGATGCGTTGGGCAATGACGAAGCTGGTGCGCCCTTCCATCAGTTTGTCTAACGCTTTTTGGATTTCGTATTCGGTGTTCAGGTCTACGCTGCTGGTGGAGTCGTCCAGGATGAGGATGTGGGGGTCCATGAGCAGGGCGCGGGCGATGGCGACGCGCTGTTTTTGGCCGCCACTGAGTGTAGAGCCGCGTTCGCCAACGGCCGTTTCATATCCATCAGGGAATTCCATAATGAAATCGTGGGCGGCGGCTGCTTTGGCGGCAGCAATGACTTCATCATCGGTGGCGTTGGGACGGCCAAAGGCGATGTTGTCGCGGATAGAGCCGCTGAACAGCGTTGTTTCTTGCAGCACAATGCCGATTTTGTCGCGCAAGCTCTCGATGGTGACGTCGCGGATGTCGTGGCCGTCCACTAAAACCTGTCCTTCGCTGGCGTCGTAAAAGCGGGGAATGAGGTTGATGATGGTGGATTTGCCGCTGCCGGTGGAGCCGAGCAGGGCGATGGTTTGCCCCGGTTCGGCGGTGAAGTTGATGTTTTGCAGGACGGGTTCCCCGCTTTTGAAATAGCGGAAGGTGACGTCGTTGAACTGAACACGGCCGTTAACCTTCTCCAGCGTCATCGCGTCCGGCTTGTTTTCTACCTCATTCTTGGCGTCTAAAATCTCAAAAATCCGTTCGGCGCTGGCCGACGCCTGGGCCATCAACGAAATAATCATCCCCAATTGGCCCATAGGAATGAACACATAAATCAGGTAAAGGCTAAACTTTTGCCATTCGCCCAGCGTAAACGTGCCGTCAATAATTGCCCGACCGCCAAAATACAAAATGGCTGCCTGACCCAAATTGGCAATGAGGAAGATGAACGGGAACAGCATCGAAAAGATGCGGCTGATGCGCAGCCGTTGCTCCAGTAAGTCGTTGATGCTGTCGTCAAATCGCGCTTGCTCGCGCGGTTCGCTGACAAACGCTTTGACGACCTTTAGCCCGGCCAGATTTTCTTGCAGCACGGTGTTAACGCGCCCCAGCCTTATTTGCACTTCGCGGAAAAGGGGCTGCGCCAATCTGCCAAAAACCATGAACAGGACAAAGGCGATGGGCAAAATGGGCAAAATGACCATCGTCAGGCTGACGTTGGTGGCAAAAAGAATGACGAGCGTGCCGGTGAGCAGGATGAACGCCTGCAAGGCCATCAACAGCCCTTGCCCTAAAAACGTCCGCAGCCGTTCGACGTCGTCGGTGGCTCGAATCATGAGCTGCCCCGTGCGGTTTTTATCGTGGTAGCTGAAGCTAAGCCGCTGAATTTTGGCGAACAAATCGTTGCGCAGTTCAAAGGCGATGTTTTGCGAGAGGGCCTGGGACATGTAGGTTTGGGCAAATGTAAACAGCCCGCGTGCAATAGCGAAAACAACGACTGTAATGCCGACGATAACCAGGGCACGGGGCGCGTTGTCCAGATCAACCTGTAAATTTGCCAGGTCTAATCCCAGCCGGTCGGCGGCCATTTGCTGGAAGTTTTGCGGCAAATCGAGGATGGTCTTGTTGACGCCGTTGGTGACGATGGTGTCGATGATGTTTTGGATGAGTTGGGGGACGGCGAGTTGGGCGGCGGTGGCGATGAATAGGGCGACAGCCGCGCCGATGGTGAGACGGGGGTAGCGGGCTAGGTAGCGGATGGCCCGGCCTAAACTGGGGTTGCGTTGTTTTTGTTCTCGTCGCCCGCGGCGGTTGGATGAGTTGACGGCTTGCATAAGTTGCTCCTTGTGTAACAGGTTTGTAGTTTGGCGCTAGTTCGCCACTCTGTAGAGTAGGTGGCTAACTACGAGCGGATTGAATCGTTACGGATGGTTTGTTTGTAGTTCGCCGACGGCTTGGGCGTTGGCGTTGATTTTGTTGAGTAGATGGCTTAAGGTGTCTTGCTCATCATCGGATAGGGTGTTGAAACAACTGGCGATGATGTTGAGATGGCGGCGCAGATGTTCTTGGACGCGGAGACGGCCGTTTTCCGTCAACCGAATGTTAAATTTGCGCCGATCCGTTTTGTCGAGATGGCGTTCAACCAGGCCTTCATCCTCCAGATCGCGGATGAGGGCGCTGATGGTGTTGCGGCTGGTTCCTTGCCGTTGGCTGATTTCAGACGGATTAAGCTCGCCGCGTCCTTCGACGCCTTCGCAAAAAACCAGACTCATCAGAATACGATACTTCGCATAGGAAACGCCAGCTTCGTTGACGCTGGTTTCGCGTATCTGGTAAAGGGAATGGGAAACTTGCCGCATTTCCTCCATCAGTTGAATGGATTTGGGATTAACGTCTGGGTTGAGGGAGTGGGCGAATCGAATCCATTTTTCTCGTTTTTCCTCGTCAAAGATAATTTTTGCCATGCGCGTTCTCCATTCGCTGTCGAAAAGCTCTGGCTGGAATTATACGACGTCGAACTATTCTGTCAAGAATTAACGCGCTGAGGGGTAGCTCCAGGTGGAAAGACGCCAATTTTGCCTGGGGACGGCCGTTGCCCCCACATAACCTGGCGCTGGAGAAAACGCGAACAACGACCAGTTGGCCGCCTGTGCCGCGCTGCCCCGGATTTGCAAGAAGCGGGCCGGTTGGCCCGGTTCGAGGGTGACGTTGAAGGCATCGAGGGGATAAGACAACCCTTCGCCGACCGCTTTGATGAACGCTTCTTTGCGCGTCCAGCAGTTGAAGAACGCTTTGTTACGCTGGGCGGCGGGGAGGGCCAGGAAGGATTGGTTTTCGGTGGGGGAGAAGAAGCGGGAGGCGATTTGGGGGGCGTCGGGCAACGGCCGTATCCGTTCTACATCCACGCCCACCGACGCATCTTGGCAAAAGGCAAACAGGGCAACGCCGTGTGTATGCGACACATTAAACTGGCAGTTCATCGTGGATGGGGTGGGGGAAAGGGCTGGTTTGCCATGCGCGCTGTAAGTGAACTGGATTTCTTGCGGCGGCAAATCTACGTAACGACCCAACAGCGTCCGCAGGATGCCCCGCGTTGTGACAAACGTGTGTTTATCCCCCTCAAACCGGAAGCGATGGGCGCGGGCTTGTTCGTCGGGGGCTAAAAGCGACCAGAAATGTCTGTTTTGCTTGGCGAACGTATCTAAATCGGCCCGCCAGATGTGTAAATCGTGGGCGTTTAGGGTGATGTCTTGAGGCGGACAAGGCCAATCGTTATCAGAAATCATAGCGCGGTAAACTGCAAGTTTGCAAGTTTGCAAGTAGTCAATGGACTGCGCTCTATCATTTGCGCGGTTGATACAATTGTTGCAGAGAGCAGGCGGCGGGCCAGGTTTAGGCGAAAACGGGAAAGTTCTTTGAATTAGGAAAACAATGCTTCGCCCGTTTTCCCTCAGGAAACCACAAAGAAATGACGCTTACTTCAAGTTCTTTTTTGCGGTTTGCCTAAGGGCCAGACCGAAAGACGACGGGTAAGAAAACGAAATACTCGTTGACCGTGATGTCGAAGGTTTGTACGGCCGTATCCACACCATTGTCAGCGGAAACAGTGACTGTGAAAACGCCCCCGGCGTCCGGCGTCCATGCGATAAGGCCGCTGTTTTGATCAATTGTCATCCCGTTGGGCGCAGTTGTCAATGTAAACGTCGGCGCCGGATAGCCATCGGTCGTGACCGTGTAGTTGTAAGGCTGCCCGACACTAGCTTCAAACAACGGCGTGGAGGTGATGGTGGGCGCTTCGGTGACAGCGAGGGCGAAAATTTGAGTGGTTGAACCGGCGGCGTTCACGGCCGTTACCGTCACATCAAACAAACCGCTT
>JANTGY010000253.1 GCA_024762695.1 Anaerolineae bacterium | reverse complement strand
CGGTGGAAACAGTTGAAGACGTTTTTGGCATTAGTGACAATACATGCCTGGGATGAACGAGCGGCGGAGGAGTACGGCCGTATCCGCGCCCGCCTCAAAAAAAACGGAACGATGATCGGCAACATGGACTTACTCATCGCCGCCCACGCCTTAAGCCTGGACGCCACCCTCATAACTAACAACACCCATGAATTTAAGCGCATCCCCAATCTATATCTGGAAAATTGGTATTAGCCTTCAACTCTTAACCGGCATTTGTCAGCCGATACGATTGTACCAGACCCCACTAACCCGCAAAGTTTCAATCGTTACTCGTATGTCTATAATAACCCTGTCAGGTATACAGACTCAACGGGTCACTATATAGATCAAGGACACGGTGGTAGTGGACTACCACCGTGTCCTGATACCGCTGCAGGTCCTTCCTGTGGGGCCATGTATTTAGGTGCCATGGGAATTGCTTCGGGAGGTGCAAACAGTCCAGAAATGCAAGCACTTATTACTAATGTAGGTGAACTTGTTGTCGGGATTATTTGGGAACCTGCTGATTGGGCTATTGCACTTTCGGACGGAGTTCAATGGTATGATGGTCTAGGAATGCTTCCTCTTGTTCCTGCCGCATTTGGAGACAACATAGGCCGAGCTGCAATGAGGATGATACCCGCTGGGATGGCTGATGAGGCAGTTGATGGCACTAAACTTATCGGACGATGGGTATCAGAAAGCAACAATGCTGATTGGAAAAAATATGAAGAATACATTACTGGTATTGAGGGAATGGCTTTCAAAGTACATGATGTAAAATTCGATGGTGTCATTGGAGATTTAAACCATGCTGGTAACATTGACAATCTAATTTTATTAGATGCAAAACATTGGAGTAATGATTTTGTTAATGGTATGGTTTATGGAAATCACTCGGCTTATTCAAGTAAAATACAACAAGCTCGGGATCAAATACAAGCAGCAAATGGTATATCTATTCAGTGGCATTTTCACGATGAGGCTGCTGCGAATCTGTGGAGGAGCGCCCTAGAACAGGAAGGTATTTTTGGAATCGACGTCATTTTTACCCCATGGACAAAATAAGGATAATCTATGTTGCTACCAACTGATTATAATCTAATATTCTGGGCTCATGGCAAACGGGATGCCATAAGCCTAACAGAAAGCATTAACCGCTTGTTTGCAACCTACGGAAGCAATTACAATACTGTTTACTATGGTCAGGAAAAAATTAAGCTTGATCCAATGACATTAAATTCGGTTTTTGACGATGGGAAAAGCGAACAAGGGTTGCTAGCCATTGGCCTAAAAGCTGAAAACGGTCTCGTTTTGAGGATAACAATTGATTCAAACAAGGCTGCAAATACATTATTCCCCCAGACGCTCCGAATAGGATTTAACAAAGACCATTTACAAGGATCTAAACCTTTTTTAACGTTTGAACAACTTGTGGAGATTTTTAGATTTTGTTTAAGAATATTTAAACCCTATTATGCTTATGTTGCTGAAGACGGTGAAATAAATTATTCATTAGAACGCCAACAACGTCGGCGCAATATTGACATTGGTAAAGTTCCAGTTGCCATAGAATGGTTTAACTATTTTGATGAAAGATGGAGCGATCGGTTAGGAGGGGAAAATAAGCTTCTATTAGCCCCTGTTTTTTTGACTGAATCAGTTAAGGAATTAAATGGAATCACTTTAATTTTACAAAAAGAACCATTCGATTATAAAAATCCTGACCATTTACAGAAACGACAAGCAGTAGAAGATTATTTGGATTTTAAACAACTTCATCAAGCATTCAGAAAGTAAAGAAATAACTAGCAACTATTAGGCTGCTGGAAAAGTGGATAACTAAAAAACAGTTGCCCACTTTCCCACAGCACTACTACGGCGATGTCTGCCCACTCAACAGCGGGTATGACATCGCTGGTTCTTTAACAATCTAGTCAACAGGTTTTGAGGCAGTATTTTGTGGTGTTGCCAACGCCTTCAACCTTTGCTCCAATTCCGTCATCACCAGCTTCTGGCTGGCTGTCAAAGGCTCCATTAATAGGCTTTGGCATTATTTCTGTCTTTCGCATTTGTGACAGAGAGTATATTTTGTACTGGCTTCCTGCGGCTCAACGCCGTATTCACCAGCGTTAATGTTCTTTCTTTTGGCATTGCCCAAAAGAAAGAACCAAAGAAAAGGCTAGGCTCCCACACCCCTCGCCTTTCTTAAAGCAAAGGCATTAGTTGTTGTAGGCTTGTCTTGCTCGCTAACAAATGGGTCTTTGGTGGTTAAGAGTACAGTATCTTATATATACCGAATGGTTTCTCCGGATAGCATTGTACCAAATTTTTCCAATCCCCAGTCGCTAAATAGATACACCTATGTTTTGAATTCGCCTCTCAATTTTTCCGACCCGACGGGACATAATCCAATTTGTAATAATGATGGTTCTATTTGTTCGGATGGCGCCTACGATGATGGAAAGTTGGATCGGAGAGGTGATACTGCCCGATATAAGCAGAGTCAAATAGATTCCCTAATAAAATTTTATAACGGACCAGCACCAGATGCTTATGCAGTGGGTAGCACAGTATCAGGAAGCATCGGTATACCATTAGTTAGTGTCAATGGCGTTGTAGGGGGGGAAACGGTATTTAACTCAGAGTCGCAAGAGATAACAAGGTTCTGGATAATTGGATATGGATTCAGTGGCGGTCTAGTAGATACCAATGTGTTTAATCCTGACAATTTAGAAGCTTTGGCAGAAAATGGGCCACATCCATATCCACAATTCTCCGTGGCTGCATCTCTATATGGCGCATCCATTTATAATATTGACGAGAATTGGGAATATAGAGGTAAATTCGAAGCCTCTAGTGCCACAGTTGCTCATGGACTGGGAGTCACAGGTGGGCGTGGACAAACGCCTAACGATGATGAACTTGTCAAACCCTATTCTGAATATGGGGGCTTAGTTGTTGGCGAAGGCCTTTCAGTAGACGCAAGTCAGGTGTGGTACATTCCTGTTGTAACCTATGATTGGGGCCAAAGGACTATTTCTTTACCAATTATTCCTTACTTGGTAGAAGTGTTCCAATCCCAAGAATAAAAACACTTTCACGTACTTTTATTCAATGGAGATACACATGAAAGGGAGATTTGAAATTCCTGTACGTAAGCGTACCATCTATATTCTTATCACTATCTGGTTAATTGTGGCCGCTATTGATTCTGGGTTCCGTCCCATTGCCATGCTTACTGGCTCGTGGACAACTTCAACAAGTACTCGATATGGTTTTTCCATAGATCATCCAAAGTGGTGGAAGGCGCGACAATACAATGGATACAAAAATGATGATACGATCGTTTATATTATCAGCAGTGAATTTAATCCCGGTTTTAGTGGGATAGAGATCAGTCGAAAAGCTGCTGCCAATTCTACAATATGGGACGTTGCTGAATGGGGAAGTATTTTACGTCAACGAGGTGGAGTAAAATTACATAAAGGTATTTCTGGATTTACTCAAGGGCCATTGCAGGTCGTTGAATTTGATGGACATACGGTCTTACGCAGAACATTTAAAGCGGATGGGCTTACCAACGAGGATATCTATATTTCTCGTACAGAAGATATGATAATCATTACTTTGCGGACATCGAACAAACAGTATGAAGAATATCTTGATGAATTCACTCAGATATGGACAAGTTTCACACCGCTAAAATAGAGTATCCCCGACTTTGGCCAGTCTTAGACAGCGCCACTTGAATTCCAACCAGCGATAGGTTTTAGCATTATTTTAGTCTTTAGTTTTTTTGACAGGGGGTATATTTTATACAGGCTTCCTTCGACTCAACGCCGCATTCACCAGCGGCAATGCACTTTCTTTTGGCATTGCCCAAAAGAAAGCGCCAAAGAAAAGGCTAGGCTCCTATACCAAAGTTGTCATTTTGACGTTGCTACGTGTTCAAGGAAGTGGGTATATATAAGTGGCCTTATATTAACCGGCACATCTCGCCCGATTTCATTATACCAAACCCCACAAATCCCCAAAGCTTCAACCGCTACGCATATGTCAACAACAACCCGATGACGCACACATAAACACCTCATTTCGGTTGTGGATCAGCGGGTTGTGCTGAATCCAACGCTATTTCTTGCACATACCAACGATAATGACGGCCGTGTTCCAGCCGCCATGTGAGAAAACGGCCGTTTTCCAACCCCTCCCGTAACTGCGCCGCCGTCAGCCCCAACCGCTGCGCCGCCTCCGGCAAAGGAACCATCTTCGGCTCCGTTTCCGATCGGAAAGGCAAATCGCGGGGCGCCTGGCCGCTGAGGCGATAGACCAACGCCTCATCCAACGGAATCCAGACTGGCGTACCCGGCCGCCGCTGTCGACCGGGCAGCAGCCCCCGCCGGAACCAGTCCAGCAAAACGCTGACCGAAGCATTTAGCGCTTTGGCCGCCTCTTTTGCCGTCGCCAACCCGGCCGCCGCTGGATCTGTGGCAATCTTATGCTTGTTGCGTAGATTACGGACACGCGCACGTGTCCAGTAAGCAACCGGCTGACCGGGAACATAAGCGGGGTCATCCTTCACATGCCAACTACTGACAACCCCCTCTGCATTGAGCGCAGTCGCTATCTGCCCATCATCCTGCCCAGTTTGAGCCAATTCGCGCACGCGCTGGAGCAGCTGCGGGTTGGAAGGATGGCCTTGTCGGGGCCGTTTGGCCGTCGTCTGCGTCACGCCGCCCGTCTGCCAGCGGATGGCGATGTGGGTGACGCCGGCCTCCTTCGTGCTGTCCAGCGTCGCCTCGGCAATGAGCGTCCGCAGGAGCCGCTTGCGGTCAGGAATCGTCGTCGTTTCGGCCGACCAGAGCGCGGGCAAATCCGCAGCTAATTGGCGCACCAACGCTACATCGGCCGTAGAAATGTCAGCTTGCGCCGCTTGCAACTGCTCCCACTCCTGCTGTAACTGGCGCTGCTGTTGCAACGCCGTCTCCCATGCCTGCTCTAATTCAGCCGCCACCAGCCGCAGGGTGGGGTCTACCTGCTCATACCGCGCTTGGGCAACAGCGACGGCGTGGGCGGCGCGGTCTAACTGCTGCCCCCATTGCCGACTGAGCGCATTTTGTTCTGCTTCCAGCTCAGTTAGAGCGGACAGGGCGGCTTCAATGGCCGCCGGCTGCACCGCATCCAGAAATGCCGCTACGACGGCCTGGTCTACATGGGCGTAGGGGAAAAACTGACAGCGTGGTTCGTCAAATTGCGCCTTATCCGCTTCACACATGTAGGCCGGTTTGTCCCGATAGCGCACCCGCAGCGGACGGCCGCAGCGACCACAGCGTACCATCCCTTGCAAGAGGGCGCGTCCCTTGCCGACCGCTCCTCGGTGAGCGGCTGCGCCCTTATGGGAAAATGGCGCGTTGTGCATGCCTAGATTCGGCTGGTTCTCATCGGCGAAGCGGCTGGCTTGCCAGTTTTGGGCCAAGGTTTCCTGGTTCTTCATGTAATCCTCCCAACTAATATACGCGGGAAAGGCATTATGGAGCAACACCTGCCATTCGTTGGGCGGCAGACGACGGCCGTAGACAGTCCCCGGTTTACCCGGCAGCTGCGTCCGCTGTCGCTTGCCGTAGGCGTAAGCGCCGGCATAGGCGGGCAGTTTGAGGAGTTGGTAGATGTGTGAATAGGCGGGCTTGACCCAGGCGATGCCCCATTGGCCGATGGCGTCCCGTTGGCGGCGGGGCAGACGCAGACCGTCGCGGCGCAGCTGGCGCAAAACAGCGCGGCAGCTGCCATGCCGGGCAAAGAGGCGAAAGATACGGCGGATGGCGGTTTGCACCTGTTGGTCGGGGAGCAGGATGACTTTACCGTTGGGCAGACGGTCGTAGCCGACGGGCAGGCGCAGCGCCAGTTCGCCCCGTTGGGCCTTGTTGAGCCGCGCCGCCTGCATCTGCTGGCGCATGATGTGCCATTGGGCTTCGGAGAAGGCGCCTTTGATGCCCAGCAGCATCCGGTCGTCGTAGGCGCGGGCGTTGTAGACGCCGCCGCTGTCGCAGACCAGCACGTCGTTGATGACGGTGAGGTCGAGCAGTTGGTACCAGTCGGCGCAGTTGC
>JANTGY010000252.1 GCA_024762695.1 Anaerolineae bacterium | reverse complement strand
ACTCTTGACCATCACATTAAGCGCAAAATTGTAAGGGATTCGGGCTGTTTTCCAAAATTAGACAGTGATTCGCAATATAGGATATTGGTGTAGGGGCGGGATGGCGCGGCAATAATCTTGGATGAGCTTATTAACTTCTCTCCGCGCCGTCTCGCCCATTCTCGCCCATTCAAACCGCACGGGGCAAAATGAACAAGGGCCAAACCGATGGGTGCCCACCTTCGCGGGCATGACAATTTGTGCCGTTACTGCGCCAACGACATGAGCAGCAAGGCCGCCGCCTGGCCGCTCAAACGCAAATTATCGGACGACACCTTGTAAGCAATCTCATCCGGTAAATTATCTTCCCGCGCCAGCCGCCAGGAAATAAGAATCGAGGGGAAAGTCTGGTCGGCAAAGGCGAAATGATCGCTCATCGTCATTTCCGGCGTGCTGACAAAACGGCCGTCTAACTGGTTAACGGCCGTCTCTACACCCCACACCAACCCACTATCCGGCAGTTCCCCCTGCGCTCCAACGGCAAAACCGTCGCCGCCGGCGATGCTGTCCAACTGGATTAGAGCGATGGTATTCGTTAACGGCCGTGTCGGCTGCGCGACGTAATAAGCCGAACCCAAATTGCCCAACTCCTGCCCGCCCCAGGCGGCAAACAAGACACTGCGCTGCGGCCGGTAACCAACTTCATCCCACAAGCGGGCAATTTCCAGCATCGCGGCCACGCCGCTGGCATTATCGTTGGCCCCGCTGTAACGGAGACCGTCGCCAGGATCGTCGCCCACATGATCATAATGGGCGCTGACGATGATGATTTCATCGCGCAAAACCGGGTCCGAACCGGGCAGCAAGCCCAACACATTGGCCGTCGTCTCCGCTTGAGGCGCGCTGACGGCCAAATAAACGACGGCCTCTTTTTCCGTCAAATGGAAAGACTCCAGTTTCTTAGCGTCCGTGCGGCTCAATTCAAACGCATCTAACAGCTTGTTGTAGCCGTCATAACTCAATTCCATGACCGGAATCGAAGCGGTGGGCATGGTGGCAAACGGCCGTTTGCCAAACAATACCGCTTCATCCTGCTCTGCGCCCACCAAAACCAGCGCGCCCGCGCCATTCTCCGCCGCCAATCTAATTTCATCTCCCAACGGCAGCGACGGCCAGCGCACAACCACGCTGCCGCCAAAATCCATCTCAGCATAACGCGCCGTCTCCTGCATGAAGATCAATTCGCCAACAATGGGTTCCCCCTCAATCGTCACCCGCAAGGGCGAAAAATCTTCGCGGAAAATTAGCTCCATAATCTGACCATCTAAGCCCATGAATTCAAGTCGAGGCGCGGCAACGGCGTCGCTGTAAGTGATGGGCAGCGTTTGGAAAAAGCTGTTGGCTTGCTCGCCAGCCGGTTCTAAACCCAATTGACGGAACTGCGCGGCGATAGTGTCGGCGGCCATATCAGCCTCCGTCGTTCCCGCTAAACGGCCGCGCCAACGCCCATCCGTCAACGCATCAACATGAGCCAGCGCCGCCGCCTCGTCAAACTCTTGCGTCCAGGCCAGCCAATCGGGTTGGATGTGGCCTCGCGCCAGGGATTCGGCCCACTCGGCTAAAAATTCCGCCTGCGATTGACCGAGTACGGCCGTAAACGCCGCCGCCGCATCGCCCGGATAAGCCAGCAGCCGCGCCAGCGCCTCCCAACCATGCCTGTTGACCAAATAGCGCACCGCATCCCAGGATTGCGCCCGCCCCAAAGCGGCTTCATTGCGACTCAGCGCCTCATTAGGCGGCAAATTGAGCAAATCGAGCAGGGCATCTTCGGCGACGGCCGTCGTCAACGCCGGCCAATTGGCAGCCAAAGCCATCTGCGCCGCGCCGCCGTCAAACGAGCGCGAGAGGTAGGCGCCGATACCGTCCAACAACCAGGGTTCATCAATCCCCGCCTGGAACAATAAATGGCGCGTCAATTGGATGATAAGCTCCGCCTCTACATCGGCGTTGGCGGTCAATTTCAACTTGATCGCCTGCTCCGGCTCCGTCCAGCCCGCCGCCCAATCAGCCGATGGGTAAGACAAGGCCACCGCCGCTTGCAAATCGTCTGGTTCGTCATACAACTCAATCTGGACGTTCTCCGATGGCGTCATGTCCAGCAAAAACGCCAACTGCGTGTACCACTCAGCTGCCTGAATTTGAACCGATTGCGCCAATTCCGCCTCGCCCGGCGGGTACAAGACGCTAATCGGGCTGCCGGGCAAGCTGTCCAGGCGTTTCCCGGCCCACAAAAAGCCGTCGCCGTCTGGCGTGAACAGGATGTTGGCCTGCGCCGTTTGCGATGAGCCTTCAGGGAATTGATAGGCAAACGTCACGCGCGCCAAAACGCTGCCATCGCCCATCAAAGCCATAGGTTGTGCCGATTGGGCAAAGCTATCTGGCGGATTGGCGACAAAATCGGCCAGCCAGCGGCGTTGGGCAGCTTCCAGCCAGGGAACGCCAGCGTTGACGGTGCGCAAAAATCCGGCTTCATCGTTAGCGAGGATGGCTGTTGTGCGGGTCGCTAAAGCTTTGTCGAGATTGGTTTGCACGGCCGTTAACCGCCCCGCCCAATCATCCCGCCACGCTTCGGCAAAAGCCGCCCCATCCATCCCCACCGCCCGCCGTAAAGCGGCATCGGCGCCGGAACGGCCCAAATCAACAATGAAACGGCCTAATCCATCCCAGCCAATTTCGCCCAGCAAATAATCCGTCGCCGCCCAGGCCGCAACCGTTCCCGGAATCTCCTCGCCTTCCGCCAACGCTGTATTGAGACGCGGCAGGTAATTCATTTGCGCGGCAATCGGGTCCGCCTGGGATTCCCAAAGCAGCGGCAACCCGTTCCACAGCCAGGGTGCGTCAGCTTCGGACACGCCGGCGTTAGCCAGCGCCAATTGGGTCAGCGCCCGGTTCAGTTTGACACCCTCGGTAATGCGCTGGCTGCCGACAATTTTGACGATGCCGGGATTGACCCACACGGTCTGGTCGTCGGGCAGCGAGAGCATGGCGCTGGAACGCAGCGTTTTGGTATCGGGCAGGATTTGGAGGGCGACGGCCGTTTCCCCAGGCAGCCCCACTTGTTCCGCAAAAGCCCGGTATTGGGCGCGGGCCAGATCGCCCACACCGGTCAAATCCGCTTCCAAAGTGGGCGGATAACCCACGCGCACACCTGATTCTTCCAACCAGGCCAGATGGGGGCCGTTCCACTGCCAGCCGTCTGCGCCGCGCGCGAACTGCGCCGCCAGTTGGCCGGTCGTCTTTTCGATTGCGTCAGGAGCGTCAGGCGGCGCATGGCGAATGTCTATGCGAATTTCGCCAAAAGCGCTGTCGCCGACGACTTGCAGATCGGATAATGACAATGTGGCGGTGAGCGGGTTGATGGCTTGAATGTCATTGAACCAGAGGGTGTCTACGGCCGTTTGTCCTCCGGCAGATGTATCCAAAAAAGCAGCCAAATCATTGGCGGAGATGGCCGCGCCCCGCGCCGCCAACAGCGCCAAAATCGCCGGTTCGCTCTCCGCCAAATTCAACGCCGTTGCCGCCGCCAATTGGCCGACCGCTTCCAGTTTATCCAGCTCAATTACTTCTGGCGTATCGGCCGGGCGATGGTAATGTGCCGGCAAATTGCCCGCTTCATCGAGCCAAATCAACAGCGCCGCCGGGACGCCCGCCTGTAAAAATGGCGCATGGTCGCTGCGCCCCAATGGAATACGCCCCATGGGGACAGCCAACATCTCGCCGGCCGCATAAAGCTGGTTGGTTAGATTCTCTTCGCCATCGACATACAAAACAGCGCCGCCCGCGCCAACCATATCCATCTGAATCACGCCCACAATGTTTTCCAGCGGGTATTGGGGACGCTGCACGAAATGACGCGCGCCGAGCAGTCCTAATTCTTCGGCGTCCCAGGCGGCAAACAGAACGGTACGGCGCGGCACAAAGCCTTGTTCTTGCCAGTTGCGGGCGATTTCCAGCATGGCGGCCACGCCGGATGCGTCGTCGTTGGCTCCGTACCAGATTGTGCCGTCCGGCGATTGGCCCAGGTGGTCGTAATGGGCGCTGATGACGACGACTTCGTGGGCGAATGCCGGGTCGCGCCCGGGCAAAACGCCCAGCACATTGCGCGCCTGGCAGCCAGCGCCGGGGCAAACGTCGTAACCCAGTGTGTCCACCGTCATTTCGACCTGCGCGTCCAAAATCATGGGCTGGTCAATGCGTAAGGCTTCGGTGATGGTCGCGCCGCTGCCGAGGAAGAGGGCGTCTACCACTTCCGGAAATACGCGCATGGCGGGGATGGGTTCGGGAACCCAGGCCTGCCAGAAATTGTCGCCAAAGTCAGACGGCCGTTCCGCCGGATTTGTCGCCAGCAGCAGCCCATTAGCCCCATGCTCAAGCGCTTCGCGGCTGGCCGTTTGGATGGCCTCCCGGCCCAATCCTGTTTGACATAAAACGATTTTGTCGTTGGCATCCAACAGGCCAAAATCCTCATGGCCGCAGTCGTTTAGCCAAATTACCTGGCCGCCGCCCGCGCCTTCGCCCACAAAATCGCGCACAATGGGAGCGAAATCCTGGTACAGTTCCGCTTCGTGGCGGGCGCCGTCGGTCGTAGTGAAACTGAGCCGCGGCGTCTGCGCCAGATTGGTGTAAGTGACGGGGAAGGTTTGGAAGAAACCGCCCGCTTCGCCAGCGGGTTGTAAGCGCAGTTGGGCGAATTGTTCGGCAATGTAGTCGCCTGCCGCCAACCCGCCAACCGAACCGGGGCGGCGTCCGCCAAAAGATGCGTCGGCCAGGATTTCGATTTGGGTCAAGGCTGCTTCGGCGTCAAAGGTTTGGGCTAGCGCCAGCATATCGCCACTGCGGGCGCTGTTTTGCGGGGCGTGGGCGACGGCCGTTACCTGCGGCGTGGCGATAATAAATTCATCTTCAGCCGCAAATTGGTCTGGTTCTGGCGTGGCTTGGGGGACGGCCGTTGCCTGCGGAGCCAGTTGAAAGGCGCCTCGTCCGGTAATGGCCTGTAAGCTTTGCGACCAGAACAGCAGCGCCGCCGCCCAGGCCAGCAAAACCATCCAGCTAACGCCCAAAGGGATGGCCGGATGCAGGCGGCGGATGCGCGCCAGCAGCGGATTGGGTTTGAGGTTCTGGTAAGTCTCGCCATGACGCAAAGGTTGACGACGGCCGTACGTCAGCGTTCGCCACAACCATTCCAGCGGGCCAAACTGGTACTTTTCCAACCACCAGGCGCTAAATCGCATCTGCCCAAAATAGAGCAAGATGGTGATAATGAGGCCAAAAGAGGGATCCGTTTGGCCGTACAAACCCAGGCCGTAACCGTAAAAGAACAGGGTGAGGACGACGGATTGGGCCAGATAATTGGTGAGCGCCATACGGCCGACGGCGGCTAACGGCCGTAATCGTGCCAGCCATTTCTCGCGTTGAGTCAATGAAATGATGGCCGTCGCATAAAACAACATCAGCGCCGGGGCGCCAATCGAACGAACGCCGACAGTGAACAAACGATCATAGCGCGGCGCAACCCAGGCGGGATGCAAGTTGTTCCAGACCATGAGGCCGTTAAATGTGAGGCCAACGACTAAACCAACGAGCATCGTGCGCCGGATGAGCGGCAGATGTTGATCGACATTGTGCAAAATGCGCCGTTTGCCCACGTACAAGCCGACGATGAACATGGCAAACACAAGGCCGAACACATAAATGAAGTTGGATTGGCCCGTCCAAAATTCTTGTACGCGCCGTTGAGTGATTTCCCAATATGAGCCAGCCGCGTAAATTTGCTGCGGAATGGTGTCGTGGCGCATAAAGCCGGTGATGTTTTGATACCAGTTGCGGAAGGCGTCCATGGTGGCGCCGGGCACGGCCATGATGATGGGGATGAGAGCGCTGATGACGGCCGTCATTAACAACGTCCGCTCTGAGCGTTTACGAAACGCCATTAAGGCCAGACCCAAGACGGCATACAGAGTCAGAATGTCGCCCGTCCAGATGAACATGCCATGCAGCAGGCCCATGACAAGCAATATCGCCATCCGCCGCACAAAGACCGACCGGAATCGGTACCCCTTTTGCCCCGCCCGCAGCAGTTGAACGGCCGTGCCCCAACCAAA
>JANTGY010000251.1 GCA_024762695.1 Anaerolineae bacterium | reverse complement strand
ACCTCTTGCAACAGTTCTTGCGGCTGCAAAAGCGTGGCCGTTGCCGTACTCACCTGGGCCACTATTGCCAATTCGTTGGCTTGTTTAGCCATTAGCGCTTCAGCTTGCTTACGATCATTGATATCAATCAGCGAGGTCAATAGAGCCGGGGCGCCCTGGTAGTTAATGATCCGGGCGGAAACTAGCGACCAAAATCGATCGCCATCAGATCGTTTCAAATAGAGTTCATAATTGTTTACAAAGCCGTTCTGGCGAATTTCCGCCAGGAAGGGTTCCCGATCTTCCGCGTTAGCGTAAAAGTCGGGCGTTACTTTTCCAAGCAGCGCCTCGCGCGGCGACCGGATGGTTTCTGTCAACGGATCGTTCACATAAAGCACGATACCGTCGGTCACACCGGAAATAACGATGGGGGTAATGATTGACGCCAGAATGGTCTGTACCCGTTCTTGTTCGTCTCGTAAAGATTCCACCGCCGCTTCGTTCTGGGCAAAAAGCGATGCGTTTTGCAACCCAATGCCTACCTGGCTAGCAATAGACTCTAGCAAGTCGACATCTTGTTGGTCTAACCCGCCGACGATGTTTTGCTGTACATCCAATACGCCAAGTATTTTGCTGCCAATGGCAATGGGCACGGCCGTTTCCGCTTTCGTGTCAGGCAGCAGCGGATTAGACAGCCAGCCTTCTTCTTGGGAAACATCAGGCACTAAAATGGGCGAGTTGGCAGATGCAGCCCGGCCCACCAGCCCGCGGCCAGCGGCAATTTTATGCCCCCGCTCCAACATTATCCGTCCAGCCTCGCCAGTACCGCCAACCATGATCAGGTTTTCATTTTTCTCGTCGAATAAGTAAATATGGACATGGTAGTAGTTAAAGGCATCTTGCAATTGCTCCACAACGGCCGTTGCCAATTGATCGGGGTTCAGAATCGTAGACAGCCGCCGGCTAACCTCGGCGCTGGTTTCAACCGCACGCGTACGATCGGCGACCCGTCTTTCCAGGTTGGCAATCGAATCGCGCACTTGACCAGCCATACTATTAAAGGCGTTACCCAATGTCCCAATTTCATCTTGGCTGGCGACTTCCACCCGTTGGTTAAGATCGCCGCTGGCAATGGCGTCAGCCTTCGCCGCTAAGTCTCGCAAGCGCAATCCGATTGTTTGAGCCAGTCCATAAGCCAGACTCAATCCAATCACAACGGCGCCAATCGTCAACGCAACTGTCAGGTTGCGCGATGCCAAATATAAAGCCTGCCCTTCAGCATAATTGTCTAAAGCCGCATTGTCCTCAATATCTCGAATAAGGAGGAGAACTGCTATGGCGCGATCCAATTTGTGCTGAGCGTCGCCCGTCAATACGATATTGGCCTTCTCCTGTTCGCCGCGCATTGTTAACTGGGCCACGTCTTCGCCGGCAGCCACATAATCATTCCAGCGGACATTGAAATCAGCCACTAACCCATCAATGCCAGCATCGACCGCAGCAAGCTCATTTGCCTCCTTACTTGCCACATATTCATCAATCAAAGCATTTACCTGGGCCTCATGCTGATTCATGAGACTGTATTGCCGCTGTTGTTCAGCCAAACTCCTAGAACTATGCAGCAGCAAGAGGCGTTCCCGGGTGCGCAGCATCTCGCTAACGGTATCGCCCAGTCGCTGAATGTTAACCAGGCCATCGTTGTAGTTTGTCTGAACCAGGTCGTTTATTAAATTGATCCGGCGCACCGTGATGCTACCCATCAGTCCCATCAAAATAAGTACGGGGACAAAGATGAGAAGCATTTGCGCGCGTAATGTTAGATTTTTCTTCATTATCTAAATTCTCCGCCTGGTTGGTTTACGGCCGTCATTCTTGCCAACTTATTGCGCTATCGGCGTATAGCTATGCTGGTTCATTAAAGCCTGCCCTTCAGGGGAAAGCACAAACGCGATAAAGTCTGCCGCCAATCCCTCTGGCGCTCCCTGTGTAATCAGGCTCAAATTACGGGTTATGGGGTAAGAGCCATTGGCTACGTTTTCATTTGTTGGTTCAATGGCTTGTCCATTCTCATCTACAATAGCCACGCCGACGACATCTTCCGTTAGCCAGCCCGTAGACAGCATAGAGACGGCCCATTCATTTTCCGATATGGTCGCTAATACGGTCTCATTTTCACCTAAAGAACCAATCGTACCCGGAGCCGGTTCATCAGCCCCGCCCAGAATAACCAGAGCAAAGGTATCGCGCGTACCGCGACCAAGTTCTTTATCATAAGCTTGAATGGCAGCGTCTGGGCCACCTACTTCTTGCCAGTTAACGATCTCGCCGCGCCAAATGCCGGCCACTTCGCCCACCGTTAATTGGGTAACCCCAGCCTCGTAAAGCGACCGATTTATCACAACCGCTACGCCGTCCCGACCGATAATTGTAGAAACCAGATCGGGCCATTCTTCCAACTCGCTCGCTTTCAGATCCCGCGACGCGCCGCCAATATCTATCGCCGCATTGCCCGCGCCCTGGACGCCGATGGATGTGCCGCCGCCGCGTACCGTAATCTCGACGCCGGGATGGGCGGCCATATATAATTTCGCCGCCTCCAGGGCCACTGGTTCGACAGTTGTGCTGCCGGCTATCTTTAAGCGCGTTTCTGTTATGGGCGACTCGGTTTGGCAAGCAAACAAGATGGTTAGAAGCCCCAAGGCCAGGAGTATCATTGACCAGTGCGTGCGTGTTCTTTGGGGCTGCCGTTGATTTCGTTTGTACTGCTTCATTTGGAAATCCTTTTCTGTATTACGCTATCTCTTCTAATTTTGATTTTTCTGAGCCGTTACTTAATTTAACCTGGGTGTACTGAGCCTGTAATGCCTGTCCCAATTCTTGAACGGCCGTTTCCAATGCGCTTTCTATGGTGACTGTACTCTGGATTTTTTGGGTAATGACATTGACTAAATGTTCTTTTTCGGCTTGCTGCTGCGCTTCAGCGAACAAACGCTGATTTTCGAGAGTAGAGGCCAATAAGGGCGTAATTTGCTGTATGATATTTTTATCTTGCGCGTCAAAAGCAGCGGCGGTCTGGCTGCTGATATTCAACACGCCCAAGACGCCGCGCGCAGTGAGCAAGGGGGCCATTAAAGACGACCGCAAACCATAATCCAACATGTAACAGGTTTCCAGGAAGTCAGTTTGTTGCAAGTCGGGGATATATACCATTTGACGTTGGTTCACGGCTACATCGACGGCCGTTCCCGCGCCCAGCAATCCGGATCCAATCATGACCGGGCCAGCTTCATTGCCTAACAAGAACGTTTTGATAGTCTGTCCATCGGGTTCCATCAACGTCAACGCCAAACCGTCATGGTTGATAATCTTGCCCATATATTGGGGAACGACGGCAAACACATCTTCCATCGTATCAACCGCGCCCAGCGCGTTAGCCATCTCGTTTAAGTGAACTAAACGACGAGACTGAGCGGCCGTTTCTCCCAGCGCTTGTTCGGTTTGGGCCGTCAATCGCAAAGTTTCGATGTGGGCGCTGAGTCGTTGGGCGACGGCCATTACCATTTCATCGGCAATCGTTTCATCCAGCGCCATTCCCGACACAGCCAGGCGACCAATCGACTCGCCATGAACCTGCAATTCATGAGAAACGGCCGATGAGTCATCCGTTGTATGCGCAGCTACCGGCTTAATCTCATTCTGGTCGAATAAGTACCCATCTTCTGTCATTTCCGCGCCAAATCGCTGCCACCCCTCATGAGTCAGCCGACGAATCGCCTGTTCAGCTTCGTCCCGGTAACGGTCTGTTTCCGCCAATAATCGTAAGCTTTCCACTTGCTGCGCCACCTGTTGGGCGACCCGGTTCACCAGCGTTTGCGTTTCGGCCGTCCCTACCAGATCGTCATCCCCTTCAATCAGGATAGAGCCAATAGATTCGCCAACCACTTCAATGGCTTGCGTCAAATTATTTTCAGTTTCGTTGGCCGGTGCATCAGCCAACGGCATGATGCCGGTACGATCAAACGTATACCCCACTCGTTCACGTTGGCTAAATGTATCCAGAAACGTTTGCCAGCCCTCATGAGCCAAACGGCGGGCGTAGGCTTCAACTTCAGCCTGAGCCTGGGCCGCCTCAGAAAAAAGACGGGCATTGTCAAGGGCGATAGCCAATTGGCTGGCTAATGTTGTAAAAGCGGGTAAATCGTCACTCGACAACGCCTGGGCTTGATTGCTTTGCAGATCAAGCGCTCCCATGACCTGGTCGCCCAACAAAAGCGGTACAGACATCTCGGCACAGGTATCCGGCAGCAACGGGTTGGGGTGAAAGAGTGGGCTGGTTGCCGTATCGGGCACAATGACAGCCTCTTTGCGGATAACGGCCGTGCCATTAATCGAGCTTAAATCAATTGGGAGGCGATGACCGCGTTGGAGGAGCGCTTCACCAACCGTTCCGGAACTGGCTTGCAATACTTGATTACGGCCTGTGGCATCCTTTAAATAGATCTGGACATGATACAGCCCAAACCGCTCTCGAATCAATTCAACCGCCTCAGCCAACAAATCATCCAAATCGCGCACCTGGGCCATGCGCTGTCCAATTTCTGCGGCCGAAGCCAGGTCGCGGGTTCGGCCAGACACCTGTTCTTCCAGTCCGCTGGTCAGCGCCCCTACTTGTCTAACCATATCGTCGAAAGCAACCACCAATTGCCCCATCTCATCAGCCCCTCTGTACGCGGGGAGCTGCACATTTGTGGCGCCAGCGCCAAACTGTTTGGTGGCCGTAGCGAGTTCAACAATGGGACGAGACATACGACGCACCAGGATTTGCAAGGCAATAAATGTGACCATCAAGGCCGCCGCAATGAGGCTGGCATAAGTTACAATGGCGCGACGGGTAGCGGCAAAGGCTTCACTGACGGGCAGTTCGGTAATAACCTGCCAGTCGGTGTCGCCGATGGTGACCGAGCCGCCAACGGCCGGCTCCTCGCTTAACCCATTAAAGCTAAATGCTGTCCCGGTGGGCGCATTCAGAATCCCTTCAAATGCAGGATCGGTTGATAAATTCACCCCCGACAAAACTACATCGGCATCGGGATGAGCGATGAGAATACCAGACCGATTGACCACATAGGCCAAACCCGTCTGCCCAACCTCAATATCGGCGACTGTCTCCCAAAGAACGCGCATATCAACACGGCTGGCTATGATACCTTCCACCCGATTTTCGACGAAAATGGGCTGGGCTAAAATAACGTAAGGTTCATTTGTTGGTGAAACCTGAAGGCCGCTTAGATATTCCCGTCCAACGCCAGCTTGCAAAAACCACTGAGCCTGCTGGATGGTAAATAAGTTGCCCAACACCACATCCCCTGTCGCCGCGCTGTTGAGGATATTGCCATCTGGATCAATGATGATTAGTTCCAAAAAAGCGGGTTCCAAATCTAGAACATCAGAGAGGTATTCGCCGGTATGGGTTAATTCCCCATGTCCGGCGCGGGTTAACACGTCCAACTCACTGCGCAAGCGTTCGATGAAGGATTCAATTTGAATGGCGGCTTGCGCCGCCACTGACACTTGCCGGGCCAAAATCTCTTGTTCTTGTACCAAAAAGGATTGCCGGGCCACCAATGAGCCAGAAATGATCAATGCCGCAGCAATGAGCATTGTTAAAACAAAACTAACCCGTCGCGTCAGACTGCGCCGGATGCCAATCTTATCCACCAGCGCATTGAATCTGCCAGCTATTCGGTCATTTATTTTGTTCTCTTGTGAAGCAGTCATACTTACTCTCCGAAACGGCCGTTATCCTAATCTCTTCCTAGCTGTCCAACCCCAACGCAGTCAGATAACGCGCCCACTCCGCATCCCACATCGCCTGGGTTGCCTCATCCAGCGGCAGGAATAATTCGGCGTTAGTCAAGCTCTCATTGGGCGGGAATATGAGCGGGTTGCCCAGTACGTCAGGATCGATTAGCGGAAAAGCCGCTTCATTGGGCGTGGGATAATGATTAAAATGCACAATTTGGGCCGCGATTTCAGGACGCAGGAAAAAATCAAGGAACAATTCGGCGGTACGCTTCTTGGTTGAAGCTGACGGGATGACAAGATTATCGCCCCACAACATGGTGCCTTCCTTGGGCAAAATATATTCAACCGTATCAACCTCTTCCTGAGCGGTAACGACATCGTAGGCCCAACCGATAGCCAAAGCCGCTTCACCGGAAACCAATA
>JANTGY010000250.1 GCA_024762695.1 Anaerolineae bacterium | reverse complement strand
AGGCGCAAAGGACGCAGAGTTTCAGAAGTTACCAGAGAAAAATCTCCGCGTTCTCCGCGTCTTTGCGGTGAAATTATCCTTTTTTCGGAAGACTCAATTATTGACTTTACCGAAAAAACTAACCGCAAAGGCGCAAAGGACGTAGAGTTTCAGAAGTTACCAAAGAAAAATCTCCGCGTTCTCCGCGTCTTTGCGGTGGAATTATCCGTTTTTCGGAAGACTCGATTATTAAGAAAAAATTGATAAAAATTGACACGCGACTGGTTTGTTGTTAAACTTTGAACGAAATTATTTGCAAACTGATTTGTTAAGGAAGGTTTAAATATGACCGATGTAATTGAACAGACAGGGGCGATCCTGGTAACTGAAACCGCTTTGAATATGGTGCGTAATTTGCTGACAGAAAAAAATGTACCGGATTATGGCTTGCGCGTTTTTGTGGCCGGCGGCGGCTGCTCTGGCATGCAATACGGCATGGCTTTGGAAGCGGAAGCCCGTGAATATGACCATGTCATTGAACAGGATGGCGTCAAAGTGTTTGTCGATCCGACCAGCATGATGTACTTGACTGGCGCGACGGTTGATTATGTGGACAGCATCATGGGCGGCGGGTTTAAGATTGAAAATCCGAATGCGGTTTCGTCTTGCGGCTGCGGATCCTCCTTCAAAACTGAAGACAGTGCGGGCGCATCTAGCGCTGCCAGCTGCGGATCGGGTGGCTGCGGCTGCTAGGTTTTAATCTTTTGGTTTCTTGAGTTTAGGTAAACTATTACCTGTTTTCACCTAAATCTGACAGGGCGTTGTGAAACGCCCTGTTTTTAGTTGTTTGTGTGTTATTCTGGGATTATGAGCGCTACTAAGTACTTTACGTTGGAAGAAGCAAATGCCCTGCTGCCGCAAATTGAGCCGTTGATGGCTCGTTTGTTGGAAAGGCGGGCCAAAGCGGCCCGACTCAGCCGTGAGATAAAATCGCTTTTGGCTGATGTGCGACTGGACGTAGGCGGCCCTGTGTTTGCCGAATTGACGCAAGATTTTGCGACGATTGAGCGGATGGTGCGAGAAATTCAGTCGTTTGGCTGTGTGGTGAAAAATCTGAATGCAGGGTTGTTGGATTTTCTAGCGGTGCGCGACGGCCGTGAAGTGTACCTGTGCTGGCGTTATGGCGAACCGGCTGTAGCTTTTTATCATGAACTACATTTGGGGTTTAACGGCCGTCAACCGGTCTAACCCGCGATCGAATTTAAGCAATAAACACAAAAACGGCCGTTTCTTCTGAAACGGCCGTTTTTGCTTAAGGAAGGATGTTGATACGTAAAATTATCGGTCAGCCATCGCTACAAAATCGCGGGTATCCTCGCCCAAGAAAATCTGGCGCGGGCGGGCGATCTTCTGCGTTTTATCAGCCAATAGCTCTTGCCATTGGGCCAGCCAGCCAACAGTACGCGGAATCGCAAACAACACTGGGAACATCGCTACCGGGAAGCCCATTGCCTGGTAAATGATGCCGGAGTAGAAGTCCACATTCGGGTATAGGTTCCGTTGTACGAAGAAATCATCTTCCAACGCGATCCGTTCCAGTTCCAGCGCAATGTCCAACAGCGGATTACGCCCGGTAACCTCAAAGACCTCGTCGGCGATATTCTTGATGATTTTGGCGCGCGGGTCGAAATTCTTGTATACACGGTGCCCAAAGCCCATTAACAAACGCTCGCGGTTCTTAACGCCTTCCATGAACTCAGGCACATTTTTGACGTCGCCAATTTCGGTCAACATACGCAGGACCGCTTCATTAGCGCCGCCATGCAGCGGGCCAAACAAGGCCGCCGCCGCCCCAGCCATTGAGGAATAGGGGTCGGAGTGGCTGGAACCAATCACGCGCATCGTTGCTGTACCGCAGTTTTGTTCATGGTCAATGTGGAGCATAAACAAGACGTCCAGAGCGCGGGCTAATACTGCGTTGACTTCGTAATCAGTTTGGCCCATTTTGTCCAGCATGTACAGGAAGTTCTCGGTGTAGCCTAAATCATTGTTGGGATAAACGTAGGGCAGCCCCCGTGTGTGACGATAGGAGAAGGCGGCAATGGTGGGGACTTTACCAATTAAGCGGATGACTTGCTTCATGCGCGCTTGCGGGTCGTCGATATTCCGCGCTTCCGGATAATAGGTGGAGAGAGCGGCTACAGTGGAGATAAACATGCTCATTGGATGGGCGTCGTAGCGAAATGCTTCCATGAGCTGCTTGATATTTTCATGCACGAAGGTATGATGACGGATATCGTGTTCCCACTCATCGTATTGCGCTTGAGTGGGCAATTCCCCGAACATCGTCAAATATGCGGTTTCGATGAAATTGGATTTTTCGGCTAATTGTTCGATGGGGTAGCCGCGATAGCGCAGAATTCCCTTGCCGCCATCAATGAAGGTGATGGTGCTTTTGGTCGAGGCGGTATTTTTAAAGCCTGGATCGTAGCTCATCATGCCAAAGTCGCCTTCGTTGACTTTGATTTGACGCAGATCCATTGCGTTAATGGTGTCGTGTGCCACGGGCACTTCGTAGGTTTGACCTGTACGATTGTCGGTGATAGTTAAAGTCTCTTTTGTCATTTTTTCCTCCAATGACGACTAAATACTTTTTAGGCTCCCGATTCTAGAAAAAGAGCCGGAAAAGGTAATGGGAATCAGTTCTATTAAGTATAACTTTTTTTACTTGGCAAACATGGACATTTGTCACGTTTATAATAGAAAATTGTCATATTCTAATTGAATATTCAAGAATTGTTATAGTAGGTTGTTGTAACCAATAGCAAAATCGTTTTTTGCATCGCATTTGACGACGCTGGATTCCTTTCTTTCAAATTGTCCATCAATGGCAATTTGCAGGTCATGGTGTATGATTCATAAAATTATTGATTGTTAGAGGTTTTGTTTAATGTCGTCACAAACACGCTGCGCCAACTGTCGGGCAGTTATTCCGGCTGATGCTGATGTATGTCCCGAATGCCAACAGGAATTTTGCCCTTCCTGCCACGCGCCGTTGGATACCGATGATGTATTTTGTCCGCGCTGCGGCGTGGAATTTGCCGTGTTCTGCGCCCATTGTGATAAGGAGATTGACCCTGATGCGGCCGTTTGTCCCCATTGCGGCGAGGTATTGGAGGAGGAGGGAGCGGCCGATGATATTGTCGCCATCATTGAACAACCGGCGTATGAACCGCCTAATCAGTCTGATGAAGTTGAGCCGGAACCAGAGGACGAATTCACTGGGCAATGCCCAGCTTGCCATACGCCCTTATTTGTCGAGGATGGCTATTGCGCCGCTTGTGGGGCGACGTTTTGCGGTCGCTGCGGTCAAGAGGTGGACGAGGATGACGAGGTTTGTCCCCATTGCCAAACGCCGCTTTTCTTTGAATGTCCGACTTGCCAATTTGAGTTAACGGCCGGAACTGATATTTGTCCCAATTGTAATACCTTGTTTCCCGCTTTTTGCAGCTATTGTCATGCCAGTTTGCTGCCGGGCACGGCCGTTTGCCCTGATTGTCAGCGTCCAGTCCAAGCCAGCCAGCGTCGTACGGCGCGAGTCATTCATGCGGTGCAGGTGGATATGGCGTTGGTGCAGGTGGTGGCTTGTCCCGATTGTGGAAAGCAGTTTAACCCGGCCGAAGGGGATTGCCTTAATTGCGGTTATCGTGTGTGCCCGGCTTGCCAGATTAGTTTGGTTGATGGGGAGCGTTTTTGCCCGCGCTGTGGGTTTGATACGGCGCGTATTAAGCAAGCGGTTTGCCCGACATGCCAGGGGATTATTGCCTGGGGCAGCGATGAATGTCCCCATTGCGAGCAGTTGCTGTGCCCGGAATGTTTAACGGCCGTTACCGAAGCTGATCTCACTTGCCCGGGTTGTGGAGCCGAGTTTGAACTACTCTGTCCTGGGTGCGGGGCGGCGGTGGGGGTGGAAACGGCCGTTTGTCCTCAATGCGATTTAGCTTTGTGACCGAGGATGCGCTTGGGGCGTTATTGGGTCAGAACGGCCGTCATCGCCTCCCGTCCAATCATCTCCACCAAATCCAACTCCGCGCTGCCTTCGACTACGACCACGACTGCATAATCGCTTGTTAGTCCCAAATACCAGCCGTTGGCGCTGCCCTCCGGACCGGAAATAACCAACCGGCTGTACTCCCTGACGTCTTGAAAGCGCGGCAGCGCCTCGCGCACGATGCGGGCAGATTGGCTGATTGGCTGGCTGGCAGATTGGTTGACTGGCGCATTGGCGGCTAATCGCGGGGTGGGGAGACGGCCGTCCCCCGCCAACGCTGCCCAGGCCAACCCAACTTGCAGCGGCGTCACCGTCAAATTTTCCTGACCAATGCCCGCCAGCAATGGGTTAGAGAGCGGGGCGCTTTCTGGCGCTTCCGTATTGAGCGCGAATTGGGGCGGGGTTGTCAGGCCAAAATCGCTGAAAATCTGATCCAGTCCGGCCGCGCCCAATTGGTCGGCCAAATCTTGCATGGGGCCGGGGCAGCGATACGCCAGAACATCGGCCCAGGTTGTGGGCTGCGGCGGTGGGCTGGCGCAGCGGATGCCGACGCCATTGACGGGCACGGAACGATTGGCGTTCTCGATGATATCGGACAGCGCGATGAGACCCTGATCTAACGCCGCCGTCAGGATGAAGGGCTGCAATATGAGGCCGGGCTGGTATTGGCCTTGCGTGGCCCGATTGAGAAGCGGCGCGCTTTTGTCAGCGGTCAATTCGTCGAAAAGCGCGTCAAGTTGGTTGGGATCGTAGCCGGGCTGGCTGACCAGGGCCAGGATGTCGGCCGTCTCCGGTTGGCTGATGTCGAGGAGGAGGAGGGCGCCAGTCTGGTTGGCGAAAAGGGCTGCGGCTGTTTTTTGCAAATCCGCATCCAATGTTACCGTTACATTCTGGCCGATTTGCGGCCGGTGCAGCGTTTGGCGGATAAATTCGGTCCAGAAGTCAGCGGAATCGCCGCGTAAAATGGGATCGTAGCTCTCTTCGATGCCCGCCGTGCCGTGCCGGAAGCTGTAATAGCCGACGGCTGGGCCGATTTGGGGCAGCGGATACTGGCGCTGCGGCCGTTCTGGCGCGCCAACGCTTTCGGCCAAAACGACGCCGTTGCGGTCTAATATCTGGCCGCGCTGGATGCGTAATTCGGCTTCGACCAGGCGCGGATTGTCTTCACGGGTCAGGATGCCTGGCCGCAGGACGCTCCAGAATATGAGGGCCAGGGCGACGGCCGTAAAGCCGCCCAAAATGACCCGATTTAGACTTTGTAGTTCAGCGTCGCGTCTCACGGTTTACTCTTTTAGCGCAAAGGCGACGGCCGTTTCCGCATGAATGGCCGTCGTATCAAACAAAGGAACCGGGCTGTCCTCTTGATTGACCAGCAGCCCAATCTCTGTGCAGCCTAAGATGATGCCTTCGGCTCCGGCGGCGGCCATCTCGGCCATAATTTGCCGGTACTGCGCCCGCGACTCTTCTTTGGTCACGCCCAGACACAATTCGTCGTAAATGATGTCGTGGACGACTTGTCGTTCTGGTCGCTGCGGAACCAGGACATCAAGGCCAAATTTATCGGTTAGGCGACCTTTGTAGAACGCTTCTTCCATTGTGAAATTGGTGCCCAGCAGACCGATTTTTTGCAGGCCCTTCTCTTGGATGGCTTGGGCGGTGGCGTCGGCGATGTGCAGGAGGGGGATGTTGACGGCCGTGGCCACGTCATCGGCCATTTTGTGCATGGTGTTGGTGCAAATGACGATGAAGTCAGCTCCGCCGCGCTCCAACTGCCGTGCCGCCTCAATCATCAGATCGGTCGCTTTCGCCCAGTTGCCGACCATTTGCAGTGTTTCAATCTCCTCAAAATCGAAGGAGAACATTAAGCTTTTGGCCGAATGCAGGCCGCCCAGCCGCGCTTTTACGGTTTCGTTGATGATGCGGTAATACTCCAGGGAAGATTCCCAACTCATGCCGCCGATTAATCCGATTGTTTTCATGATAATCCTTTTAGCTGTCAGCAATTCAGCGTTTCAGCAATTTAGCCAGTCAGCATGTTAGCTGAACTGCTGCCATGCTGAACGCTTCCTTTATTAGTTTTTGATTATGAATCAATTCGAAAGGTTGTCAAACGGCCGTTAGCTCAACTACAATGTCGCTGGGGATGTGATAAACATTCTAACAATCGGCGCGTTGTTTGGTAAACGGCCGTGACC
>JANTGY010000249.1 GCA_024762695.1 Anaerolineae bacterium | reverse complement strand
TTTTCTGGGATTTTGGGCCGCCAATTGGCCGGGTAACAGCGCCAGCGCTAATCCTAGCAGCGCTGCGATTGTCGCTTGCGCGGCGTTTTTGAATGGCAGGGTCGGGTCATTGACGGTCATGGTGATGAACGGGATGCCAATCAGCAAGGGTAAACCGGTCGCAATCCAAACCCGGCGCCAGTCCGGGGAGATGAATTCGGTAAACAATCGTCCCCACAGCCAATTGACTCCTGTGTACAAAACCATGACCGCGCCGCTGGCAACCAGCCCGGCCATCCAGTAGCGGCTGGCCGTCACCCGGCTAAAGGGCGCCGTGTCGGGAACGAACGGCCCCATATCGTGATTGTAGAGAAATATGATGTAGCGGTCGGCGACGGCAAACCAAGTGTAAAACAAGCCCAATACAATCGTTGTTATTGGCAGGGCATGGGCTAATGCGGCGCGCCAGGGGCGTTGTGAGGATGAATTGAGTTGGGTTGTCATGTTGGCTTGCTCTCCCTGGCGTGGCCGTGAACGGCCGTTTCCCAATTGGGTTACGTTTCGGATATGGGCAGCGTAAAGCCAAAGAGGCTGCCTCGCCCAACCTCGCTTTCAATAACCAATTCTCCATTTAACTTGTCTACCATACGTTTAACAATGGATAGGCCCAGCCCATGCCCTTTTGCTTGCGGCAAGCTTGTTCGGGAGGATGATGTAAGAATCTCTTCCCGCTGTTCGGCTGTTAGCCCATGACCATTGTCTTTGACCCAAAACAACACACGGCCGTCATCCTGAATTGTACTCCCTAATTCCAGCAATGGCGGGGTTCCGCCATATTTGAGGCCGTTGCTAATGAGATTGAACCAAACTTCCTCAACCCAGGGTGTGTATCCTACAGCTTCAGGAAAACTATCGGGCTGGATAATCTCCGCTTGAAATTCGGTCACCTCATGGCTCAGTCGCCCTAAAGCTTCAGCGACAACGGGCGTCATATCAACCATATGCAAGGGAACATCATCTTTTTTCATGCGGGCAAACAACAATAATTCGTTGATGATATTGCTCATTTTGCGACCGCTTTGCATCAGGATATTTAAATACTTGCGCAGTTCTTCGGGCGGCAGCGTCTCGTGAATATCGGCCAACACATCGCTAAAACCAATAATGTTAGATAGGGAGGCGTTGAGGTCGTGGGCAACTGTTGACGCAAAGGCATCTAACTCTTCATTGCGCTGCTTAAGCAAGTTTTCGGCTTCCTTGCGCAAAGTAATGTCGATGACAAAAGCCAGCCCCACGGGGCCGGCTTGCGTTTCTAAATGACTCAAACTTACTTCTACGGGGAACTCGACGCCATCTTTACGTTTGCCCATCAGGTCAATGCCCTGCCCCATGCGGCGGACTAGTGGTTTTTTGAAGTATTGGTGGATATGGCGGGCGTGGGCGGTAAAAGATTGCTCCGGCAAAAAGACATTGAGCGATTGTCCGATAACTTCTTCTTTGGGATACCCAAACATCTCTTCCACCCGCCGGTTGACCAGAACAATAACGCCGGTGCGATCAATGACGACAATGCCTTCGCCTAACGATTCGAGCAGGGTGCGGCCGGTAAGATTACCTTGAAACAGTCCGGCAACGAAGGAGATGCGTTGTTGCAGGTCTATGTCTTGTTCTGGTTGTGGGGCACGCTCGTTTGTGGTTGCTGGCTTATCGGCAGATTGCGCATGTTCGGTACTTTGTTTGGGCATATCAAATATCTCCGCCTGCGCATTGGTTGATGTTCGGGGATGTATAAAGAAATAGGCAGGGTTGTTAGGTAAACCATAGAACGATGGCTTCTATTTCTATCCGAGAAGTTTCTGCGGTTTATTCCCCCCCCGTCTATTTCTTATCAATTACGTTCACTTGTCGTCCAATGCGGTGATGCCGGGCAGCGTAAAGCTAAAAATAGAACCTTCTCCCTTTTCGCTGGAAACATTGGCCTGCCCGCCTAATTTTTCAGCCATCCTTTTGACAATTGACAATCCTAGGCCGAACCCTTTAGCCTGAGGTAGATTTGTTCGCGTGGTAGGTGAAAAAATACCGCGCTGTTGGTCAGGCGTAAGCCCTGCTCCATTATCTTTTACCCAAAACTTGACAAAGTCATTTTCCAATGTTCGCGCGCCAAACTCAATGCGGGGTGGACGGCCGCCATATTTAAGCGCATTGCTGATGTAATTGAACCAAATCTCCTCAACCCAGGGCGCATAACCGATCGCCAGAGGGTACTGGTCGGGATGGATGATCTCAGCCTGGTATTCTTTTATTAAATGGGTTATCCGCTGACACGATTCGCGGACAATCGCCTCCATATCTAATATGTCCTGGGGCGTTTCATTTTGTCGCATACTAGCGAAGATGAGTAATTCGTTGGTGATGTTGCTTAATTTACGGCCGTTTTGCGCGAGCGTCATCAAATAGCCTTCCAAATCCTCGTCAGATAGCGTTTTATGGAGATTTAGCAGTGTCTCGCTGTAGCCCACAATTAAAGAAAGCGACGCATTTAAATCATGCGCAACCGTATGGCTAAAAGCGTCTAGCTCTTCATTACGTAGTTTCAATGCACGCTCCGCCTGCTTGCGCAGCGTTATGTCGGTCACAAATGCTATTCCTAAAGGGCCGGCTTCTGTGTCAAGATAACTTAAACTAATTTCAATGGGGAATTCCAGGCCATCTTTGCGTTTGCCCGCTAAATCCATCCCTATGCCCATGCGGCGTATACGCGGTGTTTGAAAGTAACTTTTGATTTGTTTGGCATGGGAGGAAAACAAGCGGCTGGGCAAGAAAACATTTAAAGACCGGCTAACTACTTCGTCATAGCGATAACCAAACATTTCTTCTATACGCTTGTTAATCAGGATAATGGTTCCTGTTGCGTCTACGATGATTACGCCTTCGCTCAAAGACTCCAACAGTGTGCGAATGGTGACGTCGCCCTGAAACAGTCCAGAGACATAGGCGATGCGCTGTTGGAGATCGAGCTCATTTTGAAGACGGGCCATTTCGCTCTTGATGGCGTTTAATTCGTCGGCGATTTGTGTTTTATCTGGTTTATTCATATTCTCCTTAGTCAACCTTCAAACACAAGCAAGGTATTGAGAAAATTGCGCTTCCTAAAACAAGCCGTAATTGCAAGCTATATGACAAAGGATGACTTATTTGGGCGACGCTGATTTTAGCCGCAGTTACTTGTCGTCCAACGCAGCGATGCCGGGCAATTCTTTGCCTTCCAGCAGTTCCAGGCTGGCCCCGCCACCGGTGCTGACGTGGCTCATTTTGTCGGTCAGGCCCGCTTTTTTAACCGCTGCCGCCGAATCGCCGCCGCCAATGACAACCTGGACGCCAACTTCGGCTAAATCGGCTAACAGGTCGGCCATGGCATTGGTACCCTGGGCGAAATTATCGAATTCAAAGACGCCCATTGGTCCATTCCAAATAACGAGCTGCGCCCCCTGGAGTTCCTGGTTGAAGACGTCAATGGTTCCGGGGCCAATGTCGAGGGCCATTTTGTCGGCGGCGATGGCGTAGACGGGGACGATATCCCCCTTGGCATCGGCGGAGAATTCGTCGGCGACGATGACGTCGGCGGGCAGAATGAGCCGGTCGGCGGCTGCGGCTAGCAGGCGTTTGGCTTCGGGTAGGGCATCGGCTTCGACGAGGGATTTGCCAATTTCGTGGCCTTGCGCTTTGAGGAAGGTGTTGGCCATGCCGCCGCCGATGAGGATTTTGTCGGCCGTTTGCAGCAGGTTGTCAATGAGCTTGATTTTGTCGGAGATTTTGGCTCCGCCCATGATGGCGATGTAGGGATGGGGGGGATTGGTCACGGCCGTTCCCAACGCCTCCATTTCCTTACCCATCAAGAACCCGGCCACGCAGGCGCCGCCTTTGGCGCGCATGGCCCGCGCTGCGCCTTCCGTGCTGGCATGGGCGCGATGGGCAGTGCCAAAGGCATCGTTGACATACACATCGGCCAACGCCGCCATTTTTGTCGCCAGTTCCATGTTGTTCTTTTTCTCGCCAGCCTCAAAGCGCGTGTTTTCCAACAACATCACATCGCCGGGCTGTAAAGCGGCGGCGGCGGCGCTGACGCTGTCGCCGACAACCTCATCCATTTTCTGCACCGGCTTACCCAGTAAAGCGGATAGGGCTTCAGCCACTGGATTCATGGCGAATTGTGTGTCGGCGGGGGACTTTGGTCTGCCCAAATGCGAACACAGAATCAGCGCGGCGCCCTGCTCCAATAAATAATTGATCGTTGGCAGCGCCGCCCGGATGCGCGTATCGTCGGTGACGACAATGGCGTCATTGGGGTCTTTGCTGCTCAAGGGCACGTTAAAATCAACGCGCACCAATACTTTTTTGCCTTTGACATCGATATCGGTCACAGTTTTTTTATTCATTATTCCCCTTGTGAAAGGTAAAGCGTAAAGTGTTTGCTAACTTTACAACCTGTTTTCATTTTTTAGCCAATTATATGGTGAATATGCTTACTGATCACGTTGACGATTCCCGTATTTAATGACTTGCATTTTTTCAATCGTCACCAATCCCTCCGTCATCATTTCGTCCAGGTAAGGCAGCAGTTTTTTGATGTAAGCGGCGCTGTCTACAATCTCGATAATCAAGGGCATGTCTTGGGAGAGGCGGAGTAGTTTGGAGGTATGAAGACGGCTCCGCGCGCCAAACCCCATGACGCCCCGGATGACTGTGGCGCCGGCCATATCCAACTCTTTGGCTTTTTTGACGATTTGTTGGTGTAACGGCCGTCCCCCATACGAATCCTGCTCGCCAATAAAAATCCGCAGCAAAACGCCCTCTTCAAACAATTCCATCGACATCTTTCACCGTCCTTGCGCCAGGAGCGCCCTGGCGGCTACAAAACCCAGAAAGACAAACAAAATTCCCAATACATTACTGCCTAAAATGTTCAATAAACCCAATTTATATTGGCCGTTGCGCAGCAAATTCAAACTTTCCAGACCGTAGGTGGAAAAAGTTGTAAACGCCCCTAAGCCCCCTACAAAAATTAGCGCCCTTGCATTGGGGGCGATGGCAATTTGGTCAAATACCCGCCACAAAAAGCCAATCAAAAACGAACCAATCAAATTCACGCCCAGCGTTCCCCAGGGGAACCCTTCGCCCAGCCAGGCATACGCCCAGCCGGAAACAGCATACCGGAGCAGCGCCCCGGCGGCCCCGCCAATCGCAATTGAAATCCACTGCAAAAGAAAGCCTCCTATCGGCAAATGGACAGCTACTTGCCTAGTTTGATGATTTCCAATGCGCCCAACGCTTTTTGTAAGTCGGCGCTGCGTAAAATAATCGTTGTGCCGCGAACGCCAGAGCCAAGCGACACTTCTTCCGGCACAAATATGCCAGGATCAGCCAAAATACGCAGCGGAGTTGGCAGCCCAAAGGGCGCAACGGCGCCGCGCTGATACCCGGTGATACGCAGCATTTCCTCTTCGCTGGCCATGGTGAGCCGTTTTTCGCCCAAATAACGGCGCAGGGCTTTCCAATCAATCTGCTGCGGCCCGGCCATCAGAACCATAACGAACGAGTCGGCGGCTAGTCGGAATAGGATGGAGCGGATGATTTGCTCCGGCTGCTGGCCGCGTTCGGCGGCGGCTTGTTCCAGCGAACGAATTGGCCCCGGATGACAAAACGCGCGGTGCGGGATGTTGATTTGTGTCAGCGCGCGGCTGACAGGTGTGGGGTTATCCATTGTATTGGGGACTGGAGATTTAGAGACTAGAGATTGAACGAGCTGCCAATCTCTGGTCTCTAGTTCTCAATTCATCAAGGCAAAATCTCTTTCAACGCCGCTAGCAGCAGCGCCACATTCTCTGGGCGGCTGTTGAAGCCCATGAGGCCGACGCGCCAGATTTGCCCGGCCAATGGGCCGAATCCACCGGCGATTTCGATGTTGTACTCGCGCAGTAGACGGCCGGCGACCGCTTTGGCGTCCACGCCGTTGGGGACGCGCACGGTGGTCAAGCTGGGTAAACGGTGTTCGTGCGGGACGAGGCATTCAATGCCCATTTCGGCCAGGCCATTCCAGAACAGTTCGGCGTTGGCTTGATGGCGCGCCCAGCGCGCTTCCAGGCCCTCTTCGGCAACGAGGCGCAGCGCTTCGCGTAGGGCGTAGTTCATGTTGATGGGCGCGGTGTGATGGTAGGTGCGTTCATTGCCCCAATATTTGCTCAACATGGACATATCCAGATACCAGTTGGCGAC
>JANTGY010000248.1 GCA_024762695.1 Anaerolineae bacterium | reverse complement strand
CGGCCCCATTCATGAATTCTTTGGGTTCGATGTTGCCGATGTAGTTCAAGCCGCTGGCTTGCATCAGCGGGATGGTTTCTTTGATGAGCGAGCTGCCTTTGCCTTCTTCCTCGCCATTGGAGATGAGGGCGACGCGCGGATTGGCGATGCCCAGCGCCCGTTCGACGTATAAGCTGCCCATAATGCCAAATTGCAGCAGATATTCCGGTTTGCAGTCGGCGTTGGCCCCGTTGTCGATGAGTAACGGCCGTTCCTCAATCGGGAAAATGACGCCCAGCGCCGGCCGTTTGACGCCGCGAATCCGGCCTAATCCTACCTGACGCAGCATGGCTACCGCCAACGCGCCACCGGTGTTCCCGGCCGTCACAAAGGCGTCGGCCTCCCCTGTTTTGACCAGGTTTATGCCTACGTGCATGGAAGAATCCGGCTTGCCTTTGACCACTTTAGAGGGCTTGTCGGTCATCACGATTTTTTGACTGGCATGTTTCACTTCGATGGTTAGCCCCGCCGTGTCCAACTGAGCCAACTCGGCCTCAATTTGACCCTGGTCGCCTACCAAAATCATGGCGTCGCCAAACTCGCGCGCCGCCATCACCGCTCCGGCCACGTCTGGCTTGGGGTGATCGTCGCTTCCCATTGCATCTACGACTATTCGCATCGGTATCTCTCTCGTCTAATAATAGCTAAGGTGAAGGTTGGATTTTAGCGGTGGGGGGATGTTAAGTCAAAAAGAAGAAGATTATGATTTTATGTCGCTGCGGGTTGCCAAAATGAGGCGGGGATGTAGACTAACGGCCGTTACAAATCAATAAGAAGCGTTCAGCTATTCGCATTTCAGCTTATCAGCAAATCAAGCTGAAACGCTGATTCGCTGACCGGCTGAAATGCTAATAGGAGTTCAATTCATGGAATATCGTCGTTTAGGCAAATCAGGATTAAAAGTTAGCGCCCTTTCCTTTGGTTCTTGGGTCACATTCGGCAACCAAATGGATGTAGATAAAGCGTTGGAAAGCATGGCCGCCGCTTATGATGCCGGCGTCAACTTCTTTGACAACGCCGAAATCTACGCGCACGGGCAATCAGAGACCATTATGGGCCAAGCTCTGCAAAAAGCGGGCTGGCGACGCGACAGCTACATCATATCCAGTAAGGTGATGTGGGGTTCAATCCCCGACACAAAGCCAACGCAGCGCGGCCTAAGCCGCAAACACGTCGTCGAAGCGTGTCATCAAGCGCTGGAGCGGCTGCAAGTGGATTATCTTGACCTTTATTTCTGCCATCGTCCCGACCCGGAAGTCCCGATGGAAGAAGTGGTGCGGACGATGACCCACCTCATCCAGCAAGGCAAAATTCTCTATTGGGGCACGTCGGAATGGTCGGCGCAGCAGTTGATGGAAGCATACAGCGTCGCCCGCCAGTACAATCTCATCCCGCCCACGATGGAACAGCCACAATACCATATGTTCCACCGCCACACGATGGAAGTGGAGTATGCCCGTTTGTACGAAACAATTGGCTTGGGAACAACAATTTGGTCGCCGTTGGCATCCGGGTTGTTGACCGGCAAGTATAATGACGGCGTTCCCGAAGGATCGCGGATCACGCTGGAAGGGTATGGCTGGCTGCGTAAGATGTTTGAAAGCGAAGAGGGGCAGCGGCGGCTGGGCGTTGTGCGCGAATTAACGACAGTCGCTGAGGAATTGGATACGACAATGGCCCGCATGGCGATTGCCTGGTGTTTGAAAAATCCCAATGTCAGCACCGTCATCACCGGCGCGTCCCGCGTTGAGCAAGTGCATGATAATATGAAGGCTTTGGATGTCGTTCCCCAGTTAACTGACGATGTAATGGAGAAAATCGAGAGCTTGCTGGATAACAAGCCCAAAGGGATGGATTTTCAATAGACAGAGACGAAGGACAAAGACAGAAAACGTCTCCTCGTATAACATGTTCGTAGTAAGGTACGTAGTCGCGCTGTTCAGCGACGGAGTACCGTCGGATGACTCCACTCCGAAGACTACGTGGCTAACTACGAGCAGCTAATAATATCTACTCTGAAAATGGGACACGGATGAACACAGATAAGAGATGTGTCCCGTTTTCATTCATTTGATGGCGCCGCGCAGCGGCATGGGGTCTCCTGTGTAAATAGCCGTTTGTAGTTAGGTACGCAGTCTGCGGAGTACCGCTGGGCGGAACGCCACTCCGCGGACTGCGCGGCTGACTACGAACAACGGCATGTTATTTTCATTCATTTGATGGCGCCGCGCAGCGGCGTGGGGTCTCCTCTGTCTCTATCTCTGTCTGGGGAATTAGCATGGATAAGTTACCGCATATTGGTTTGACCGTGGACAGCGTTAGCCCGGACGTGTTAGTTTGCGGCGATCCGGGGCGGGCGACGCGCATTGCCGCCTATTTGAAAGACGCTCAACTACTGAGCGAACTGCGCGAATATCGTTCGTATCAAGGGACATTTGCGGGCAAACTCGTTACGGTTTGTTCGCATGGGATTGGCGCGCCGGGAGCGGCGATTGCTTTTGAGGAGCTAATTGCCGCCGGGGCGCGCCGCATCATTCGCGTGGGCACGTGCGGCGGTTTGCAGCCTGGCATTCAGTCGGGCGATTTGGTTGTGGCCCAGGCGGCGGTTCAACAGATGGGTTACGGCCGTTACGCTTTCCCCGAAGGCTACCCCTGTGTGGCCGACCTGGATTTGACTTTGGCATTACGAACGGCGGCGGAGGAGGACGGCCGTTCCCCCCATACCGGCATTGTCCTCACCAGCGACGTTTTTTACCCTGGCGTCTCCGCTAAACAAACAAACTATGCCCTGATGTCCCAGGCCAACGTCCTGGCCGTGGAGATGGAATGCGCCGCCCTGTTCGGTATTGGCTCCTTGCGGGGCGTGCAAACCGGCGCGATTCTGGCCGTTGACGGCAATGTTCTGGAAGATGGCGAAGATATGGAATCATTCCAGCCGCACCGAGAAATTGTGCAAACGGCCGTCGAGACCGCCATATTATCCGCCCTAAACGCCTTGAAGCTCCTGGCAGAAAACGATGAATAATCTCCCTGAAAGCCGCCGCGCGATTCGGCGCTTGCTAGACGAGCGCAGCCCAGCCGACGCTATCGCCAGCTATTACGCCTTCCACCATCCCGATGCCAAAACACAGTTAATCATCACGCCAGACAAGGCATCGCGGGCCGCTGGTTACATCGCTCTCTCGCGCACCGGAATGGATTTGTTTCGACCTTTGGTTACGCTGCGACTACCCAGCGATATGGCAGACAGTCTTGATCTGATTTACCAGGCGTTGATGCCGGGAACGGCCGTCATCCTCATCACACCGCTAACCAATCTCCCCTTGCTCCAGGCCGTTTTCAACATCCAAACCGAGGAGCATTTACGTATTTTTGTCCTGGATCGAGCACGGTTTGAACCCATCCTCAATATGCTGGTTTCCCAATCCGAAAGCCCCAATGGATTGCCTCGATTCATCATCCGACGCGCCAACAGCCCTGAACAAGAAATCGTAGCCTCGGCCGGCCTAAATTGGCAATCGCCCCATTTTGCCGAAATCGCCGTTAACACCAGCCGGAAGCATCAACGTCAGGGCTGGGGACGCAGCGTTGTCGCCGCAATGGCCGATTATCTATTGAAAAACGGCCGTACCCCTCTCTATGTCGTCGCCGAGAACAACTTGCCCTCGCAACAACTCGCCCAAAACGTCGGCTTTGTTAACAGCGGCGCCCGTCTCGTTTTACTCCAGGCCAGTCTCAAACCCCGTCCCTAAACGCTCTTATTGTTCTATCGCAACAAAACTACACCCGTTACGCTTGTTAAAAGAGAGTTAATGCTTACTTTTCATGCCAGCTTTCACGCTTCGTTAATGGAAACCCTCGCCTAAAAATGTTAATTTTTACCTAACTCAAGCAGCGTACAGGTAATTTTTGTGATGTATTGGTAGTTATAGCAGACGAAGCGCCATTCCCACTCCGGTCGGAGTGGCGCTTTTTACCTGCTATGGTTAAGAACCAAACCTGTGATTCAAGAGATGTGGAGGTAAACAATGCGCAGGCAGACAGGTATCGTAAAATGGTTTAGTCGGTTAAAAGGGTACGGATTCATCAATCCCGACAATGGCGACCAAGAAGTGTTTGTTCACTATTCCGCCATTGAAGGCGAGGGGTACCGCAACCTTTTTGAGGGGGACAAAGTAGAATTCGATTTGGTGGACGTGGGTAAAGGCCCACAAGCCAAGAAAGTGAATTCTCAACGGAGCTACGGCCCTATTTAGTTCCAATTTTATTACACACAACTATCAAACCCGCGTCAAGCGGGTTTTTTTATGCTTATCGGTCCGGTTTGATGGCCCTAACCGCCTATTTACCTAACCGGCGGCGCCCTCTAAAATAAGTACCAGTTTTTGAGACAGCCCATTGATCAATCATTTGAGATATATGATTCAAGAACAAACGGCACACACAAATAAGATACTGGTTGTTGACGATGAAATTACGTTGGTACAGGTTTGCCAACTCATTTTAGAGGGCGAAGGACATTCAGTACGTGGGGCGGTTAACGGCCGTCAAGCCCTACGCCTGGTTTCCGATGAGATGCCCGATGTGATTCTACTGGATGTAATGATGCCGGGCATGAACGGCATCGAAGTTTGCCGCCGCATTCGCAGCGACTATCCTCATTTGCGCCCCCTCATTATCATGTACACTGCCGATGCCCGCGAAGAAGTACGCCACAATAGCATTAGCGCAGGGGCCGACGCCTTCATCGTTAAGAAAAACCCCTTCCTCGATTTGCCCGCAAAACTCACGCCCTATTTGGCGCGTCAATCCTGTTTAATCTGATTTTTCACTATAACTTCGTCAAAAACGTCTGCGCCAACCTGCTGTTCGCCTTCATCCGTTTCACCAAAAAATCAATCAGAAATGGGAAACGCATAAGCTGCGTTTGGAACCGATACGAGCGCTTCATACTGTCCCACATCGCTTCGTGGCAGCGTTGTTCGTAAATTTGCATCGCTGACCGGGATGTATCGCCGCGTTGCAGCGCCTCATGTATTGTTCGAGCGGCCAGCTTGGCCGAAACCAGCGCATTATGAATCCCGCCGCCTGTTAATGGATTGATAAACCCGGCAGCATCTCCAGTCAGAATCGCTCCATCAAACACATGTTGGAGGTTCTTCTGCGAACCAAAATTAAGCTGCCAGGTGGCAATGTCGCGCAGTTTACCGCCCGCTTTAAGCCGTTTTTTGATTGCCGGCATCGCTAAAAAACGATTCAACAATACTTCCAGACTTTGCTTTTTGGCCCGAAACTTGTCTAACCGCATCCCCAAACCAATGTTGGCCTGGCCGGCGGCAGTCGGGAATATCCAGGCATAGCCCGGTAAAATTTCGTCGTACATATAAAATTCAACCATGCCCGGCATTTCTTCGATGTCTTCGATGTAAGCGCGCAAAGCGACAGCGCGATGTCCGTCCACGTGTTGATTGGCTTTGGGACGCAAGGATCGAGTGATGACCGAGGTGACGCCGTCGGCGCCAATGACGACTTTGGCCCGCAATTCCTGAACGCTCCCATTGGCTTTGGCCTGTACGCCGGTTACACGGCCGTTTTCCAATACTGGCCTCATTACCTGCATCTGCCGAAACTCAGCCCCCGACTCAACGGCATGTTGTTGAATTAGCGCGTCAAAGTAAATACGGGGAGCCACATAAGAATCAGAGCCTTCCTTGCCCTTGTTAAATGGAGTTTCCAGCGTGTACCCTTTTGGCGAAACCAGCCGCATCCCGTCCAGCGGATACAATTCACCGCGATCGACAGCTCCAGCGATTTTATCAGCCATTCCCAGGTGGTTTAAGAGTTCAATGGCTCCGGCGGGAACCGCGTCCCCGCACGTCTTGTCGCGTGGAAATTGATGCCGATCCAGCAGCAGCACATCGTAACCTTGCTGCGTTAAAAAGATTGCGGCTGTTGCTCCGGCCGGCCCCGCCCCTGTAATAATGACATCGCGCTCGTTTTCCATTCCTTCTCCTCGTAACAATATGCTCGTAGTCAGATACGTAGTCTGCGGAGTACCGGTAAGCGACAGCCCGCCACTCCGCGGACTACGTGGCTAACTACGAGCGGTTTTATCTCCCTCGTATAACATGTTCGTAGTAAGGTACGTAGTCGCGCTGTTCAGCGACGGAGTACCGTTGGATGACGCCACTCCGAAGACTACGTGGCTAACTAC
>JANTGY010000247.1 GCA_024762695.1 Anaerolineae bacterium | reverse complement strand
TTATCATTATTTTTAACGGTAAAATACGTACGTACTCCAAGTATGTCTCAGTTAGAACGCTTCTGGTAGTGCTTAGCTTGATGCCTATGGGAGGCCCCTCTACGCCGCCGTAGGCGGGCCTCCCAGGCCCGCCGGTGAAATTGACTGACAACTTGTTCGCGCACCCAACCGTGTGCTGCCTTTTGCCATAATTGTCCTTTCCAGTTTATACTTTATCCTAATGAGACTTGTCGAGGGAAAAATCCCGGAGGGGAAGCGTTGGCGCGTGTTGTTGACACTGTCGCCAGGACAGCCATTGGGCAAAACGTGGCAGTTAGCCAGAGCGTTGGCCCGTGCCAATGGCGGCGAATTGGTGGCCGCCATCACCATTCCCGACAGCCGTGAAAGCGATATACAACAGGCGCGCGCCGACATGATCCGCATTCGAGAAGCGAGCCAGGAAGACGGCCGTGTCCATACCCTTATCATTGAAGCCGCCGCCTACGACAAAGAATTAGGCCGTTTCGTCGAAAAAGCCGATATAGATTTATTACTAACCTATGCCGAGGCCCCCAATTGGCGTGATTTGAAATCAATCCCCTGCGCTGTGGGCATCGTCCGCGGCGACCAAACAGAGACCGACGAGGCCGCTTTATCGGGCCTCAAGCGCATCATCGTGCCCACATCCGGCGGGCCTAACACCGCTCACGCCCTCAGTTTCCTGCTGCCGCTGACGCCGGCCATTAAAGTGCAAGCCCTCTACGTTGTTCCCGCCAGCCTGGGGTACAACGAAGCCGCTCTGGGGCGAGAACGGTTAAATCAACTGCTTAACATCATAGATGCCGGCGACCGTATTCAGACTAAATTAATCACCAGCCCATCGGTTATTAACGGCATCGTAGACGCCGCCAGCGAAGAGTGCGATCTGGTTGTCATTGGCGCCAGCCGGGAAAGCTCGCTGGACAAGGTATTATTTGGCAACATCCCCGGCGCCATTGTGCGCCAAAGCAAACGGCCGATCATGATTGTGCGCCAACCCCGCAGACGTTTTGAAAACTTGATGGGCAATTTAGCCTGGCAGTTGGCAAATCTGAAGGTGCGGTTGAATTTGCAGGAACGCACGGCCGTTTACGCCCGTATCCGCCGCAGCGCCCGCCCCGATGCCGATTATTACATTCTCATCGCCTTATCGGCCATGATTGCCGCCTTGGGGTTACTTGTGAATAGTCCGGCCGTCGTCATCGGCGCCATGCTCGTCGCCCCGCTCATGTCGCCCATGATTGGCGCCGGTTTAGCCATTGTGTTGGGCGATACCCGATTCCTGCGCCTGTCATTGGGAGCCGTCATGCGCGGGGTGGGTTTGGCGATTGTGGTGGGGGCCGTTGCCGGGGCGCTGCGTTTAGATACGCCGCTTACTACCGAAATTCTAGCCCGCACCCAGCCCACACTGCTCGATTTGGCAATCGCTCTTTTTTCCGGGATGGCTGGGGCTTATGCCCTGTCTCATTCCGACGCTGCCGGCGCGCTGCCAGGAGTGGCCATTGCCGCCGCGCTTGTTCCGCCGTTATCAGCGATGGGTATCACATTGATTACGGGTAATTTTGAAGAATCTTTTGGCGCGGCGCTGTTGTTTGCCACCAACTTTACGGCGATTAGTTCGGCGACGGCGCTAACCTTTCTCCTGCTCGGTTTCCGGCCAACGCCAGCGCAAAAAGCGCGGCGCGAAGCGCAGGTGCGCAGCGCTCGCATTGCTGTCATGTTGGTGCTCATCGTCGCTTTGCTGCTTATCGTGTTCACAACTCGTTTGGCCGAAGACGCGCGACAAGAGGCGGAAACGCGAGCGCTGGTAATGGATATGGTAGAGAAAGTGACTGGGGCGCGGATTGCCTCGCCAGACGATTTGATTATTGATGGCGACATTACCGATGGCGATGCGCCCTTACAGATGGAGTTGACAGCCCGCGCGGCTTCGACTGTGCCACATTTCAAGGTAGAGGAACTGCAAGACGCCATCAGTATTGAATTACAGCGCGAAGTGGGCTTGACGATGACGGTAATTTTGGTGCGCGAGTTGGATCCGAAGGTTCCGCCGACGCAGACGCCAACCCCCACGCCGACGAACACGGCTACGCCCGGCCCCACGCCGACGTTTACGCCGACTTCCACGCCGACGCCTTTGCCGACAAGTACATTCACACCCCAACCAACGGCCACATTTACGCCTAACCCGACGGCTACGCCAACGGCCGTTCCCACCGACACCCCTATTCCCACACCAACGCCAGTAACGGCCGTCATCACCTACCCCTATGGCCTCAACCTGCGCGCCGAACCCAGCCGCGAAGCCGACATCCTTGCCTTCTTGCCTGCCGATACGATTGTGATTGTGCTAGACGGACAAGAGACCGCTGACGCCATCGCCTGGCAGCAAGTCGAGGCCGACGGCCAAATCGGCTGGGTCTCCGCCGAATTTTTGGAATAGCTTGTTAGTCAATTAGCTTTGATGGTTTGCTGTTAGTGATTGCGCTGAAATGCTGAGCTGCTAAAACGCTAATTGCTAATTTGGTTTTTACGCTGAAAAAAAGTATAATTCCGCTCGCTCAAATAAGGCCCTGTAGCTCAACTGGCAGAGCAGTTGACTCTTAATCAATTGGTTAGAGGTTCGAGTCCTCTCAGGGTCATAAAACGAAAAACAGGCTGTGTTCACAAAGAACACAGCCTGTTCGTTTTTTATAGCAAAGTCAATCGCGTTGGAAGCGGAATGCTCTAAGAATTACGAGGAGTAGATTGATTGGCGAGCATAAGTTGGACGCGTCAAGGTCGGTGAGGGGATGCCCTTGACTGGCTTTTCTTTTACTAGTTGGCAGTTCGCGGCCTTAATTGCCCAGCCGGATTGCACGGCCGTTTTAGCATAGGCGTACGGCCAATCAGCGCGACGAGCCACATAAGCGGCCAAACGCGCCATCGCGCCTTCCGGCAGCGCTTTCATGTCCAGGTCGTAGGCCAGCGTTTCTGCCTGGCGACCCGTCAGCCACTGCCAGCGCGGACGCGGAGCCAACACGGGGAGGGTTTCGCGGCCAAATAAATGGCGCCAGAGGTGGCGGCGGTGGGAGTCGGAGGTTGTAATCAGGTAAGTCATGATAAAAATCCTTAAATAGAACAAATGTTCTTATTTTAGTATAACATACCTGTCAAGGGGGGGATTTATGCTGTCTTACATAAAAAAACAGGCCATGTTCCTCGAGAACATGGCCTGTTGTTCGTTTTCTGGCGTTGTTGGGGTTAGTTACCTGAACTGCCAGCCAAAGTCAATGTCAAGAATAGCCTCGCCGGCATCCAGATTGATGCCCAGACGGCCGACGCCGTAAGCAGGCCAGGTCCAGTCGCCAGGGATGAGCAAGTCCACGTTTGCAGGGCTGAAAGCGTCAATCGAAACGCAGTACAACCCTTCGTCCAGGTCGGTTAAGCGGTAGAGGCCGTCGTCGCCGGTAACGGCCGTTGCAATCACACTAGACGCGGGCACAATCCCATCTTCCGGGCAGGCCCCCGCGCTCAGACTAACCGTGATCCCACTCAGTCGCCCTTCGCCAAAATTAAGCGAGCCGTCAGCGACATAAAAGCCGCTGCCTTCTTCCGTCTCCACACAGCCTGCCGAAGGTGTGCCATCGTCGCGGATGAAGCATACATCCTCCCAAACTACGCCGCCCAGGACGGCCGAATTGGGTTCTGGCGTTGGCCCGACCACCTCGACGACGATTTGCGCGTAAAACGTCTCCTCCACGAAGCCGCCTACGCCAAACAGTTCCCCATCGGCGTCGGCGATTTGCCAGCGACCGCGATAGGTTCCTGTTTCTTCCGGCGCGGTCAGCTCAACCGAGATATCCACCGTTTGTCCAGGGGCCACCACTTTGGGCAGCGGCTGCGAATCGGGCGCGCCCATTTGGTCGCCGCTGGCAAAGACCACCGTATACCCTTCAATCCAGGGGCAAGTGCCGGTGTTGCGCAGCCGCCAGCTTTTTACAAAAGTCTCGCCGGGGGCAAAGACGGTGTCGTCGGGGATGGTCAAATCTTCTTCAAAGCCGATGCTGCGCGTGCAGGCGGCCTGATCTACTTCGGCGATGGGCAGGAATTCATAATCCCAGCCGAAATTGATGCCGCTCGCCGCCTCGCCAGCTTCGACAGTCACTTCAACCAGACTTTCGCCCGAATCGGGGAGGGTCCAGCCGCCGGGCAGCAGCAGGTCGCCATTGGGATCAGCCAGGGCGTCAATGGCGACGCAGTACGTTCCGGCGTTTAGGTTGGTGAAATTGTAGGCGCCGTCGGCATCGGTGACGGCCGTTGCCAACCCCTCAGCCGGACAATTACCTTCACCCAGAGAAACGGTCACGCCCTCAAGGGCCGGTTCGCCATCTTCCAACAGCCCATTGGCCTGGAAAATACCAGCGGCAGCAGCGATACAGCCCTCCGAAGGCGCCGCCTCCTCGCCTTCCCCGGCTACCGCGCAAAGGTCATGCCAGACAATGCCGTCAATCGCTGCTGTTCCCGGATCAATTGGCTCTGGCGTGGGGTTGGGGGTTAACGTTGGCGCCGGCTCTTCCTGGATGCGATTGTCTACATCCAATGTAAATGAGCCGCTGACACCGTTGGCCGTTACCGTGTACTCGCCCGCTTCCAGGCCAAACACGTCTAACCCAATCGCTTCGTCAAAAGGGACTTCAGCTTCGGTGCAAACCGCGCCCGCCGGGCGGAAGGTAGTCAGGGTGATGGTGAAGTTGTTGCCAGCGTGTTCTGTCGTCATTTGGTCAAGCGTCGTGCAGCCATCCGGCAGAACGCCGCGCACGCGGGCATTAACCTGCACCGGGAACGATTCCAGAATCAGAAGTTGGATGCTTTCGACAGTCGCTTCGCCGATGACTGGCTCTTGAGGAATAGCGTCTTCGACCGGGGGCTGCGCGGTTGGCGCCGGTTCTTCGCTGCCGCAGCCAACCAAAACAAGGGCAATCAACGATAAAATTATAATTAGGCGTTTTGTTTTTCCATTCATATTTTCTTCTCAACTCGTAACTGCTAACGTTGTCATACCCGCGAAGGCGGGTATCCATTGGTGGATTCCTGCCTTCGCAGGAATGACAACTAGAGGGGCTTAGTAGTTGCCTTAACTCAATAAATAGGCGGCAATGAGTTGCGCCGAGTTTTCAAGCGCATCGCGGTGGGTGCGTTCGTAATGATGCGAGGCGTCTACGCCAGGGCCGATGAGGCCGACGCGCACGTTGCCGCCGGCGCGCCAGTAGGATTCGCCATCGGAGCCGTAGTAGGGATAGATGTCGGTAGCGTAACGCAGATTATTGGCAGCGGCCAACGCTTCTAGTTCGCGGCGGAAGCCCATGTGGTATGGCCCGGCCGAATCTTTGGCGCAAATGGTGACGCTGTACTCGTCGGATTCTTGCTTGGGGGCGACGACGGCCATGTCGATGCTGAGCAAATCGGCCATGTTAGCCGGGAAGCCGGTCGCGGCGCCGTGTCCCACTTCTTCGTAGTTGCTGATATGGATGATGGCGTCTTGTTTGGGCTGTAAGCCTGCTTCGTGCAGGGCTAGAATAGCCCCATAAATGGCGGCGACGCTGGCTTTGTCGTCCAGATGGCGGGAACGGATGAAGCCGTTGTCGGATAATTCGACGCGGGGGTCGAAGGCGATGACATCGCCGACGCGGATGCCCAGGGCGCGGGTTTCTTTGGCGCTGGTTGTGTGGGCGTCTATGCGGACTTCCATGTTGGCGTCGTCGCGGATGGCGCCGGTTATTTTGCGGGGGGCGGCGTGGATGGAGGCGGCGTTGGGCAGGATGGTTCCGCGGTAGATTTGCCCATTGCTGGCAAAGATGGTGACGCCTTCGCCTTCGACGGACGACCAAATCCAGCCGCCGAGTTGGGTCATGGTGAGACGGCCGTTCTTTTTAATCTCGCGTACCATTGCCCCTAACGTATCTACATGGGCTGTCAATCCGCGCGGCGCATTTGATTTTTCACCGGGCCAGGTTCCGACCAGGAACCCTTTGGGCGCCTGGGTCATGGGAATGGGCAAGTCGGCGAATGCCTCTTGGACGTAAGCGATGGCTCTATCTGTATCGCCTGTGGGGCTGGGCGTGTTTAATAAGCCCACAAGAAACTCGACCATTTTATCAACGTTGATTTTGGGCAGCATAGCTGGAATCTCCTGTGAAAATGGGACACGGATTAACACGGATGAACACAGATAAGAGATGTGTCCCGTTTTCGTTCATTTGATGGCGCCGCGCAGCGGCGTGGT
>JANTGY010000246.1 GCA_024762695.1 Anaerolineae bacterium | reverse complement strand
GTACGTAGTCGCGCTGTTCAGCGACGGAGTACCGTTGGATGACGCCACTCCGAAGACTACGTGGCTAACTACGAGCAGCTAATAATATCTCCTCTGTAAAGCTCTGTGTAACTTTTCGACCTGTACAGTTACCTTGCTTGTTTATAATGAACGTTTAGATGTCCTCGCGCCAAAAGATTGTACGCAGGATGCGATCATTGTCGAGATTCAGGCCGCACCACGCGAACGGGCACATTCGTTTTTGTCTGGATATCTTTGGCGAATAGCTCGACGGCGTCATCGCCAAAAACGGCCGCCGTTGTGCCGCGCGGCGCGCCCAGCAGCAGCGTCTCAGCCTGCGATTCTTGCAAAAAACGACCGATTTCCGTTTGCACATTTCCCTGACGAATAATGACATCAGCCTGGATATTTTTCAGGCGCGCCCGTTTCCGGGCCAGATAAACCAGCGCTTGCCCCAGCCAGTGCAGTTCTGCTTGAATGTAAGGGACAAGTCCCTCATCGGTCGGATTAAGATCACCCATGTCCACCACAAAGAGGAACACCAGTTTCGCATCTTGTTCGCGGGCGAGGCGTACCGCCTCTTCTTGGACGGCGCGGCTGCCTTGCCCGCCGCGTGTGGCGCAAACAATGCAACGCATAACTTAATCTCCTTGATCCTCGCGCTTAATGGCCGCTTCGGTAACGCTGCGCTGCGCTCTAACCAGTTCTAAAGCGGCGGCGCGTTTATCCGCCTCGCGGATTAACTCCATATACAACTCTTCTGATAAAAAGCCGCGTCGATTCGCATCGCCAATGGCGCTCCGTTCGGCCCGCAGCACATCGGCGCGCGCTTGCAGCATCATCTCTTGCTCCAACTCGGGATATGTCTGTAAATGCTGGCGTAAATCTTGCTTTAATTGGGCGATTTCTTCGCTGTAGGCGGTATCCATTGCTTCGCTAATATCGCGGAAAAGAATGCCTTCATTTTGCAGCCGCTCAAGTTCGCGCCGACCGGCCCATTTAGCGTGCAAAATGGCTTGTTGGCGCTGCTGCTCGATGACTTGCGCCGGCTTCTTGCCTAGCTTTAAGCGATCAATGAGGCGGTCAATGGTTGTGCCTTGCCCCAACAGGGTAAACAATACGACGCCGAAGGTCATCACGCGCAGTTCCTGGGCGATAGCTGTACCAAAAATCTCTCCTGTCAAGGTCAACGCCAGCGCCAAGCTGATGGCGCCGCGCAGCCCGCCCCAATACATTACATGCCGGTAAGGCAGCGGGATGTCCCGGCGGGGGAACAAACGGTTATTGACCCAGGTCAGGCCATAAACCACCACCATCCGACTTAACAAAACGGCCAGGACGGCCACGATGATGGGGCCGATATTGGGCAGCATCTGCGTGATTTGAATTTCCAGGCCGATCACTAAAAAGACGAGCGAGTTGACGACAAAAGCCATGAATTCCCAGAAGTTTTCCAGAGTCACTTTGGTGGTAGGCGATGTATTGAGCATCCCAATGTTGCCCACCATCAGTCCGGCGGCGACGACGGATAAGATACCGCTTAAGTGCAGCTCTTCGGCAATGACGAAGGCGCCAAAGGCCAGCGCAACCGAGGTGGCCGTTTCGATTAGATGGTCGTCTACATTCTTTAAGACGACGTAGGAAACGACGTAACCAAGCAGCGCGCCGATGGCCAGACCGCCCAGCCCTACGCGAATGAATTCAAACAAAGCTTCTTCGAGGACAAAAACGGCCGTTTCCCCATTATTTATCGCTACACCCGCCGCCAGCGCCAGGTTAAAAATCACTACGGCCACGCCGTCGTTGAATAAACTCTCGCCCTCAACCAGCATGGACAGCCGTTTACTCACCCCCAGCGTGCGAAAAAAGGCGATTACCGCCACCGGGTCTGTGGCCGAGATCAAAGCGCCAAACGCAATCGCCGCCGCCAGGGGGATGTCCAGCAGTTGCCGGACAATGCCGCCCACAATAAACGTGCCCAGCAGCGAACCAACCACTGCTAACAGCACAACCGTCGCCAAATCCCGGCGCAAATCATTCCATTTGATATGCAATGTTGCCTCAAACAATAGAGGCGGAACCAGCAAGGCCAAAATCAACTGGCTGTTGATGAAATCTAAATTGAGGAAGCTGGGAAAAAATGAGAAAGCCAAGCCTACCAGAACCAGAGCGACCGTGTAGGGCAGCTTAATCCGGCGAATGATGATGGCTACCAGCGCGGCAATCGAAAGCAGAACGACAAAGCTCAATTCTTGTTCTATAAAACCGCCGCCTTCTTCGGCCAACGACATAATTATATTCATAATCCACGATCCCGCAGAAAAACGATTTCTTGTTTATTTAAGATGCCGCTGTACGCGAGCGCCGCTTGCAGTTTTCTTGTTGGGGGTTGCGGCTCCTGTAATGATAAACCAAGCAGGGTAAGGCTCCAAACTATCGCGGCATTTTTATTTGTCGGAAAACGGCCGTTTTGATATGGTCATGGTTATGAAAACAGTTACTCAGCGCGTTGGCGGGCAGTTGTTAGCGGGCGACGGCCGTTACGCTCTCCGCCTCGACAACCATAAACCGGAAAAAGGAGCCGCCAATCTCCTTTATTTGCGCTTTGCCTTCGTTACGCAAGAAATGGACGAGTTGATTTTCCCCGCCTTCATTCTGGATGATTGGGGCAGCGAAATCAAATCGTTAGCGTTATATGAATGGTTTCATGAATTTGCCGTCCAATTCCCTCGCGCCGAGGTTTTTGGCCGCAATATGGCCGGACAGGAGACGCAGCGATTCTTGCGCGAATTGGAACCGTACAGCAAACTACCTTGCTACGCTTATCCCACCCCCGACACACCGCTGGCCGACGGCCGTTTGGTAGAATTCATTCTTATACCCGATGAAACGATCCAGGAGTCGATAGCTTGTAAACGGCCGTCAAAATGGAAACGGCCGTTGCGTTCCGCAAAAGCGCGCTGGCAGCGCGTCCCCACTGGCGCATCCACATTTGAATACGCTCCCCCCATTATCAAATAGCAACTTACGGCCGCATCCGATTCAGCGTGCGCGGGAAGGGACTGGTCTGGCGAATATGCTCAATGCCGCAAATCCAGGTCACCGTGCGCTCCAGGCCCAGGCCAAAGCCGCTGTGCGGCACACTGCCAAAGCGACGCAAATCCACATACCACTGGTAAGGCGCCATCGGCAGTTCGTGCCGTTTAATCGCTTCCACCAAGACTTCCGGGTCGCTCATCCGCTCGCTGCCGCCAATAATCTCACCATACCCTTCCGGAGCCAGCAAATCGACGCTCTTGCACACTTCCGGGCGACCCGGCCACGGTTCCATGTAAAACGCCTTCACTTGCGTCGGATAGCCGTAGACAAAGACCGGCTTGTCAAACTGCTTGGTCAATTCCGTCTCATGCGGCGAGCCAAAATCGTCGCCCCACTCAATTTGCAGCAGCTCTTTTTGTTCTGGATCATCCGTCGCTTCGCGGATGGCATGAATACGCTCAACCGCCTCATCGTAGCTGATACGTGGGAAGGGCGCCTTGATGCTCTCCAGTTTCGACAAATCACGGCCCAGCAGTTCCAGCTCAGGACGGCGTTTTTCCAGCGTCGTTTGTACGATGTAGCTGAGGAATTCCTCTTCAAAATCCATCAACTCATCCAAATCGCAGAAGGCAATCTCCGGCTCAACCATCCAAAATTCGGTCAGGTGGCGGCGCGTTTTCGATTTTTCGGCGCGGAAAGTGGGGCCAAAGCAGTACACTTTGCCAAAGGCCATGATATTGGCCTCATTGTAAAGCTGTCCCGTCTGGGCCAGATAGGCGTTTTCGTCAAAATAGCCAACCTCAAAGAGCGTGCTGGTTCCTTCGGCGGCGGCAGGAGTAATGATGGGCGTATCAATGTTGAGGAAACCATTGTTATCCAGAAAATCAATGATGGCCCGCTTGATGGTCGTGCGAATCCGCATGATGGCCCACTGCTGATTGGAACGCAGCCATAAATGGCGTTGATCCATCAAAAATTCGACGCCGTGTTCTTTGGGCGTAATGGGGTAATCTTGCGTTTCTTGTAAGATTTCGACGGCTTCAATACCTATTTCGTACCCTCGGGGCAAGCCGGGGGCGCGGTTGTTGGCACGGACTGTGCCGGTAACAATGAGGGAAGATTCTTGCCCCAATCGTTTGAGGGTTTCAAACAGGTCGTCGCCAATTTCAGGGCGGAAAGCAACGCCCTGTGTCAAACCGCTGCCGTCGCGCAAGCGCAGAAACATCAGCTTGCCTTTGCGGGTGCTGGCGTAGAGCCAACCTTTGATGGTAACGCGCTGATCAACATAATCGGCGATGTTTTCAATGCGAATTTCAGGTGTCATTTTCTACTCCAAGTAAATAGTCGTTTGTAGTCAGGTACGCAGTCGCGCAGTTTAGCGACGGAGTACCGTATGGCGAATTATTTTTTGACGCGTCATTTGGTGGCGCGTCTTGCGTCGCACGCGCTGGCAAATGACTGGCAAGAATTGTACCACAGGGGATTTAAATTGGTTCTTTGAAGTCGTAGAGGTTGTTTTCGACACGGTATTGGCGGTTGCAAGCAGTGTTGGGACAGGTGAGACGGCCGTCTACCACATCACCCAGTCCCGTTTGGCAGTGGGGGCAGGCGAAGAAGGTGGAGGGGACGGCCGCTTTTCCCCCAGCCGGATGCCCGTTATGTACAAACAAACTCGGCGAGAGCTGCATTATCGCCCCTGTCCATTGTACCAGCGAATCTAGACCAACAAGCAATCCTGTCGGGATTGTGCGTTTCAACACGCCAAGCCGAAAATAAGAGGCCGCCAGCGTCCGTCCCGGCGTAAATCCGGCCGTTTGCAACTGTTCCCGTATCCAGCGTGGGTGAAAATCAAAATTTAGCTCTACAAATTCCACCGGCTCCCGCTCAAACGGCGACCACAACTGCCGTTTGGCCCAATAGCGCAAAATCGCCTTCAAATTACGCTTATTGGCAAACTCCAGCACATAATCCCCGCCCGGTTTGGCGATACGCGCCAACTGCCGGAACAACGCCGGGGCGTCGGCCGCATGATGCAGCGTGCGAATCTGCACCAGCGTATCGAACAAACCGGCCACGAAAGGCATATTGTACCAATTGCCGGCCACATAAATGAAGCGCGGATCATCGCCTAAATGGGCCTGCGCTTCGCGCAGCAACGAACGGGAATAGTCAAACAAGACCACTTTATCGTAGCCGACATATTCATCAGCCAGTCGTCCAAAACCAGCGCCAATTTCAATCAGCGTTCCGCCATGAGGGGGCATTAAACGGCGCAGGGCAATACGTTCAGCCAGATCTTCATAATCGCGTCCCTGGTTTTCCCAAAATCGGGTGCGATAATCGGACCCTTCATAATCACAAACAGGTGGCGTTTCGGTCATAATTTACACAGAACTGGCCCATTCATGCGAATGGGCCAGCTAAAACTTCCAGAATCCTTCTCAAAATGCTAGGGTGAAATTTCAGCGGCCGTATCTTCAGGCACGGCGTTATCTCGCCCACGAATGCGATCAAATAATTCTTCATTGCTGGCAGGCAGCCCATCAAGCATGGCTGCTAACGGCTCGAACAATGAGCGTAACGTGTTAAACGGCTTGCCTAATTCAGTCTCGTGCAAGGGAATATCCACGTCAACAGCCAGGGCCACAGGAATGGTTTGGTCAACGGGCACCTCTAATTCCAACTGTACCGGCAGCTTCAATTCCTTGGGTAAATTCAAGAAAACTTGTCCATTAATCGCGCCGCCGCCGCCTGGAAGAACAAACTGAGCCGGAACGCTTAAAGCGACATCGTCAATAACCACAACATCAGTTGTGGTCGATAAAGGCAAGGTAAAGGCAATGCCCATTTCATCATTCACTTCGATTTTGCGGGAAATCGTCGCCGCGCTCATGTCTACGAAGCTGTCGTTTAGGCCGCCCACGATGGGGTTCGCTATATCGCTAACGATGGGTATGATGAGCGGGGCGATAAGCAGCAAGACAATCAACAAGATGAAATTCATCACAAAAGAAAATAAAATGGCGAATGTTTTGAATGCCTGCCAGGGCTTCATGGTGCGTAAGCGTTCCATCGTCTACCTCCGATAACTACTTTAGGTTGACATAGTATTGTACGACATTATGGTAACATGCTTTAGGTAAATAGCAAGAGGGGGAACGTCTTCGGGTCTACGAACAACTTGTCATTGGTTCACCAAAACCGGGGCCTGGGAGGCCCCTCTACGCCGCCGTAGGCGGGCCTCCCAGGCCCGCCGGTGAAA
>JANTGY010000245.1 GCA_024762695.1 Anaerolineae bacterium | reverse complement strand
CTGTGAAAATGGGACACGGATTAACACGGATGAACACGGATAAGAGATGTGTCCCGTTTTCGTTCATTTGATGGTGCGCCGCAGGCGCGTGGTGTCTCCTCTGGCAACGGCGGCTGGGTTTGTAGTAAGCTACGTAGTCGCGCAGTTCAGCGATGGAGTGGCGTAAGAGGACGGCGCTCCGGGGACTAGGCGCTAACTACAACCCCGGGTGACTTTTGCGTCACTGCGTTAATTTGGTAGTTAGACGGTTAGAATGGAATCGTCGCTGCCGTGTTCGTTGGGTTCGTAGGCGTCGGCTTCCCAGTCGTTTTCCCAACGCTCGCCGTCCAGCAGGTAGCGGAAACGGTAGCTCTGATTGGCAGGAACAGACAGGGTGACGCTGAAGCTGCCGTCTTTGAGCTGCTTCATGGGATGGGATTCCTGGCTCCATTCGTTAAAGTCGCCGCAGAGCACGGCCGTTTCCGCCCCGGACTCGGCGGGCAGTTTAAACGTCACCCGGCAAAAATTCTTGGTTTTGGAATAACTCTTTTTTAACATATCAATCTCCTAAAGTGATAGGCGCGCGAACGGGCGACAAAACCGTCAAAGCCGGTCAGGTCGAAATAGGGCGCACGCTCAATTTTTAAAATAAGTACTACAGCAAGTCAGTGAGGCAGGGCACAAAGCGCAACTTATTCTTCTTCAAGTAGGGCGTCAAACGATAAATCCATTAGCGGCGGAAGTTCATCCCGCCCCAATAGATTGCGCACCTGACGCGCCATCTTGTCTATACTACCCTCTTTATATTTGTCAGCAAGAATTCGCGCCAAATCGGCTAGATTTTCATAGGTTCCATATACCGCTTCCAAATTGTCCCGGTACAACGATAACCAGACGAATAAATCCGCTTCGGTACGGCCGGGGAAATCTTCTAGCAGCGTAGAATCCCGGATAATTTGGACGGCGGGCAAGTAGACCATTTCGTACCAGGCGGCAACCGCTTCCTGGTAAGGCATATCGGTTTCATCAATGATGGATAATGTGTGTTGCAAGTTTTGAATTTGCGCTAACAATTCACGGTAACGTCCTGGGGAAGTAAAGCGAATGTTATGCTGGGGAATTTGTTGATCCAGTTTTGTTTTGGCCATGAAGTTGCGTTCGCCCAGACGAATCAGGATGTCATCCAACTCATCGTCGGGGCCAATTTGCACCTCGGCTGGATACTCCCACACATGCGCTTCGATAGTGGGGATTTCCATTTGGCGGGCAACAGAAACGCGGTGGTTGCCATCGTTAGCAAAGTAGACGCCGCCGATTTTATAGGCGTCGATGGGCGGCCAACCGGCCGATGAAGCCAGATTGTCAACGCCGATCCAACGTTCGCGCAAGCTGTCGGTGAGGGGTAAGAAACGGCGGGTAAATTCGCGGTAACGGCCGACGCTGCCCACAATTAAATCGACAGGGATTTCCTGGACACCCTGGTAAAAGGGGTTTTGTTGGCGCAGTTCGCCCCGAATGATGTCGAAGGGCAGCATTTCTGTTGGACGGCCGGTTAGCCGGGCGGTCACTTTGTCATAAAATGCTTTTTTACGCGCGCTGTCGAAGCGAAAGCCAGCGCTGTTGCGATTTTGTTCACTCATAATGCTCATCCCATTTAGTGTAGAAAGTTGCTCGCGCATTAACAACAGGCAAGTTGCTTAAATTTACTATACTGAAATTTGTGCAGGATGTCTATTTGTATGATGAATGGGGAACTAGGCATGATGAATGGCGCGGCGGGTTGCTCTTGAGGGGGAAATCGGGGATGATTCTGGTTGAAAATCGTAAGTTCGCTCGTAGTGAGCCACGTAGTCTTCGGAGTGGCGTCACCCTGCGGTACTCCGAAGACTACGTACCTTACTACAAGCATAGTATTTGAGGAGAGCTTGATGAAGTTGAATTTTCATCCAGAAGTTGAAGAGGCGTTGGCGGCAGGACAGCCGGTTGTGGCGCTGGAAAGCACAGTAATTACACATGGATTGCCGTACCCGGATAATGTGAAAACGGCCGTCTCTATGGAAACGGCCGTGCGCGAAGGCGGCGCCATCCCCGCTACCATTGCCATCATCCAGGGGCAAGTACATATTGGGCTAACTGGCGACCAATTGGAATATCTGGGCCGGCTTTCGGGCGACACCGTGCGTAAATGCAGCCGCCGCGACATTCCCCTGGCGCTTGCTCGCGGCGAAAACGGCGCCACAACTGTCGCCGGCACCATGATTCTGGCTCATTTGGCCGGCATTCCCATCTTCGCCACCGGCGGGATTGGCGGCGTCCATCGCGGCCATCCCTTTGATGTGAGCGCCGATTTGAGCGAGTTAGGCCGCACCCCGGTGACGGTAGTGAGCAGCGGGGCCAAATCTATCCTGGATTTACCGGCCACGCGGGAAGTGCTGGAAACGAACGGCGTGCCGGTGATTGGCTATGGCAGCGACACGATGGCCGCCTTCTTTTCGCGCAGCAGCGGTCTGCCGGTAGACGCGCGTCTGGACACGCCGGAGGAAGCGGCGGCGTTGATTCAGGCGCATCACGCTTTGAATTTACAGCATGGTATCTTGATTACGGTTCCTGTGCCGGAAGCGGATGCGTTTGACCCAGAGGCGGCTGAGGCGGCAATCGCGCAAGCGACGCGGGAAGCGGATGAGCAAGGGATCCATGGCCCGGCAGCAACGCCCTGGCTGCTGCGGCGGGTGGTGGAATTGACAGACGGCCGTAGTTTGCGGGCGAATGTGGCGTTGTTGCGGAATAACGGCCGTGTTGCCGGTCAAATTGCTGCGGCGTTCGTACAGTTTAAGCGTCTTTGAACCCATCAAAAACAAGCCGATCTTCCTATCGAAAAATTAAGCCCTTGGAGTATAATAGAGGCATCCTGGCAGCAACGATGGATAAACATTTAAACTAACAAGCCATCCGTTTCGTTTTTTAACCAAATGTCTAAAAATATCAGTTCTGTTCTCAGAAAAGAATTCAAAAAACTCAACTGGTTCACAATCGGCATATTTTTAGTCGCTGTATTGTTGTTGGTTGGCCTTTTTATGCTGCTCATCGGTTTACTGGCTCCTGACAACAAGTACGGGGCAGAATTGGGGATTGCCGTTGGTATTCTAGGCATCGCGGCTCTTGCCAGTCTGTCCCTCCTCTCTCATTATGGCAAGCGAATCAGCCAATTAGCCCAACGAATGTTTAACAAAGAGCTGGGCCAACTGCGCGCCGCTAACAAGCGGGCTAAATCGCTGCGGGAGATGACTTCGAAGATGACGGCCACATTGAGTTTTGAGGTGGTTGTTGAGGAAGCGTTGGATGTTTGCAGCCTGGCTTTAATGGAGATGGGGATGCCGCGTCAATCGCTTGTCGGCGCGGTCTTCCTTTATAAAGGTGTAAATCTTTATCCTGTTGCTACCCGCCGTTTTATTGCATCGGACGCTAAACAAGGCGTCCCCGGCCAGGCGGGGATCATCGGCGGGGCTTTGTCTCAAGCTGAGATTAGAGTGACTGATAATCCGCGCAAAGACCCGGAATTATCGCAATATCTTGCTTTTCAAAATGCGCTTACGGCCGTTTGCATTCCATTACGCGCCGGGTTCCAGATTTTTGGGGCGATGGTGATTAGCTCGAATACGGCCGTCAAATTCAACAAAGACCACTACGATCTATTCGAGGCGGTGGCCGATCAATCGGTCATGGCCTTGCAAAACGCCCAACTTTACCAAAAACTCGACGCTGAAAAACAGCGCCTAATTGAAGCGGACGAAGACGCACGCAAAGAATTATCCCGCGATTTGCACGATGGACCAACCCAAACCATTGCCGCCATCGCTATGCGCGTTAACTTTATTCGCTCCTTAATCAATCGAGATCCCAAGCAAGCGGCTGAAGAACTACAAAAAGTAGAAGACCTGGCTAAACAAACCTCCAAGGATATTCGCGGCATGTTGTTTACGCTGCGCCCGCTCGTTTTGGAGACGCAAGGATTAACGGCCGCTGTCGAAACTGTGATGAAACGTTTGCGTGAAAACGACGGGCTAAACATTCGCCTGGTGGGTGGCGACAATGCTGAATTACTCAGTGAACATGCCCAAAGCGTTGTCTTTTCCATTGTGGAAGAGGCGCTGGGGAACGCCCGTAAATACTCAAGGGCAGATTTGATTGAGGTTCGCTTCTGGCAGGAAGACGACTTGTTTGTGGCGCAAGTGCGCGACGATGGGGTGGGATTTGACACTGCCGATGTGAACCGCGATTATAGTTCGCGGGGCAGCCTGGGCATGGTCAATATGCGCGAGCGCGCCGACCGGATCGATGGTTCGCTGCGCGTGGAGTCGCAGCCTGGCCAGGGTACAAAAGTGATGCTTGTCGTGCCTTTGAAGAAGCATGGGCAGCATGTTTGATTTGGATCTGGTTGCATGTTGCACGTGGCAAGTGGCAAGTAGTGTCGGATAGCAGGTTGCCTTTGCTCCATCCCTCTGACCCTTTTTTAGTTGCTCGGTTTATATTTCCCTGATTGATGGCGCCTAAAATTATTGCCCAACGGCCGTTTTGGTTAGCGGCAGGATTGAGTCTAGCCGGGTATTGGCTGGCCCGATTTTGGTTTCCGTTACGGCCGTTCTTCAATCATCTTCCCCTCGCCGACATCCGCGCTTTCACCCCCTCGCTGGGACTTGGATTGGCCTATGCCGTTTGGCTGATTGTTCTTTATGCCCTGTATTGGCTGGCTTATCGGGCTGTGCGGCAAGCAGGGGCGTCGTTTGGGCTTATTGTGACCACGGCCGTTCTCCTTGCCATTCCTTTGCTGCAAACCTATCCCATCAATGCCAATGACATTTACCGTTACGTCATTCGCGGTCGAATAACCAGCGTTTACGATGAAAACCCCTTTGCCGTGCCGCCCAACGCCATCAGCGACGATCCTTTGCTGCCTTTTGCGGGAGAATGGGCTGGCGCGACATCGCCTTATGGCCCGATTTGGGAGTTGACGGCGGCAGCGGTGACGGCCGTTAGTCGGGATAATCTGCTCTTGGGATTGACAGTGTTCAAAGCATTGGGATTGGCCGCGCATCTGGCGATAGCCGCCCTCATCTGGTGGGCGCTGGCCGATCAGCCGCCGGGCCTCCGCGCCGGACGCACGCTGTTGTGGGCGTGGAACCCAGCCTTGCTGCTCATGTTTGTTGTAGACGGCCACAATGACGCGCTGATGTTGTTTTGGCTGCTGCTGGGTTGGCTGCTGGCGCGACGGGGACGGCCGTCGCTGGGGTTTTTGGTTGCGTTCTCCGCCCCATTGACCAAGCCGATTGGCCTGCTGCTGCTGCCCTTCTTGTTTTTAGTTCTCTGGCAAGGGTTGCCGGACAGGGCGGCGCGGCGGCGATTCTTGTTGACGATTGTGTTGGGGGGCATGACGGCCGTTGCCCTGGCCTTCCTTCCCTTTGGGTCGCCGCTGGATTTGTTGCAGCGCTTGCAAAATGAAGCGGCAGGCGGTGTAAGCTTTTCGGCGAGCGCGCTCATTCTGCTGACGACTCGGTTCGCGGGTTTTCCTATCACGGCGGGGGCAATGCAGGGCATGGCTTTGGCATCGGTTGGCGTGTTGGCCGTTGTGTTTTTATGGTTGGCCGGGTTGGCTTGGCGGAAACGGCCGTTCCTGCGCAGCGCCGCCGACATTTTTGCCGCCTACGTTTTAACTGCCCTGAACTTTCGTCTCTGGTACACAACCTGGCTCTTCCCCTGGCTGTTATTGGATACGGAAGGAGAATACGGAGATGCGCAGAAAGATGGAAAAAATTCATCATTCATCATTCACCATTCATCATTCCGTCTTCACGCTGGGTTATGGTTATTGTTGACGACCCAATTATCCGTCCTCATTTATGGACATATGCGCTTTTACTTGTTGGGTGGCAGCCAATTCGCCGCTCATCTCATCGGCGTGCCTTTTGTTTTTCTCCTCCCCTTAATTCTGGCGAAAAAACATCCCCAATCACATTAGGTAGATAATTCCCCCTAAAAGAAACCGGCATCGTTCCTTGATGGAAAGTTCTTTTAAGGGAGACTTCACCGGCTGCGCCGACCACGATGAATGAAAATGGCGCGCCGTTGTAGCCCGATTTGGCAAATCGCCACCCGATTTGCCAAAGGGTGTGTTTCATCTCAGTTGATGTATCGGGAATTGGAATTCCGTTAGTGTCTTTAGTTTTTCGCCACCTCCTTGTAGATGATGTATCGGGAATTGGAATTCCCGATACCTACTCGAGAGGAAGTTGCGGGAATTCCAATTCCCGCAACATGCGATTCATTAGTGGCGAAAACTTCGTGACACTA
>JANTGY010000244.1 GCA_024762695.1 Anaerolineae bacterium | reverse complement strand
GCGCCCTCGTGCGGGTAATACCCGGCTCACAAAATATAAGTTTGACGCGCAGCATTGCCCAAACTGATAAATTTATTATGAGTTTGGAAAAGTCCTGCTTATCAGGTTAGGGTATTTGCTTAGAATTGTACCGTCGCCTATTATACCTCAACGTATAATTGTGCATATGGAGGCGGTCCTTGTGTAATGGATTGGAAAAACTAACCCAAGATGCGCTTATTTTGGCCGAGATGGCCGGCGAAATGGAAGATTACCTGCGCAGCGATACGCTTTTTTGGCAGATGATGCGCGGCGGGCTGCCCAAATTAACGTTGGGCGGCTATTTGATGCGCCAAGATCGGCTGCTGGCTTTGCGCCATTTCTTATCGGATGCGGATCAGGGGAAGGTGGACACGGCCGTTACCCAGTTCAACCAGGCCCTCGTTGAAAAAATCGTCCGCTTTGAGCAGAAGGCGCATCGGGAATTGGAAGCCCGCATCCGCCAGTGGAGCGAGTACCTGAAGGATTTGCAGTGGGGCCAATCGGCGGCGGCCAATTACAGTGCGGCGGTAGAAACAAGGGTGATGATGACGGCCGTTACAGACAAACTAAGCCGGCCTCCCTACCAATTAGAACCGCGCATCGTCGACCAAATCGCCCTGCTGGATGGCAACCTGCGCCGCCGTTGGCAACCCGGCCCCTTCATTTGGCCTGAGGAATGGGAACCGGCTTACCCCAAAGCGGCGTATTGGCAGTTGTACGGCCTCATCCGCTAAGAATTTGCAAGAAACTGCACATCTGACGTAAGACGGAAGACGCAGTATACAAGACATATCGCGCCAATTTCTTGACGCGCCGCCCCCAAATTCATTATCCTATAGCTATAGCCAAACAACAGCTCCCGCCAGCTAATTTTAGCCTTATTTGGGGGCTGATAGTTCATCGGAAAAGGGGGTTTTGCCATGAACGAGGCTCAACAAACTGCCCTACGCGATTTGGAAATTTTAGAGGCAATGGTTGCCGAATTGGACGATTACTTGATGAGTGAGGCAGCCTATTGGATGATGGCGAAAGGCGATATGCCCAAACTAACCATCGGCGGTTGTTTAATGCGCTGTCAGCGGCTTCAGATTGTGCGCGAACAGCTTGACGTGGTTGATCAGGCTCGACTGGATAGGGCTTGCCATTTACTGGCTAATAAATTGGCCGGTCATGTTGTCCGGTCGGAGAAGCGGATGCACCGCGAACTGCGCGCCCGTCTGGCCGATTGGAGCGGCTATTTACGCCGCATGTCCAGCCGCATGATGGCCGATGTGGATTATTATGCCAGTGTGGTGGACACGCGCATTGTTATGACGGCGACGATTGCCGAGATGCAAAAAGCGCCTTACCATCTTGATGCGCGCATCCTGGATGAGTTAGCCGCGCTGGATCGTAACTTGAACGGCCGTTGGCAAACTGGCGATTTCGTCTGGCCCGCAGTCTGGCAGCCCGCTTATCCGCAGGAGACCTATTGGCAGTTGTACGGCCGTCCCCAATAGCTATGAACGACGACAAAACCGCCCGCATCAAAAAGTTAGAACAAGAACTAGAGAATCTCAAGCGGCAGTGGCCGGCCCATTCGGTCAGTCCGGCCCTGCTGCAACGTCTGGATGACCTGGAAGAAGCCTTAGAAGAGGCCAAAGCCGAAATGTCAGCCGCTCAAAACGATATTCAATAATTAATTACTGACCGCAAGGACGCTTTCCCATGTCAGACATCGCTGCCAACGCGCTCCGCGACTTATTCCAACTCGATCCCCAGATCGTTTTCCTCAATCACGGCTCATTTGGGGCTGCGCCCAAGCCAGTTTTTGCCGCCTACCAAGAATGGCAGCGCCGCCTGGAGCGGCAGCCGGTTAAATTCCTGGGCCGCGATTTGGCTAATCATTTGCAAACAGCACGGCAAACTTTAGGAACCTACCTTAACGCCGATGCCGACGATTTAGTTTTTGTGCCTAATGCCACTTACGGCGTGAATGTCGTTGCTCGTTCCCTGGATTTGGGCGCTGGCGATGAAGTCTTGACAACCGACCATGAATATGGCGCCTGCGACCGCACCTGGCAGTTTTTGAGCCAAAAGCGTGGTTTCCGCTACCGGCGACAGACGATCTCCTTGCCTGTCACAACGCCGGAGACGATTGTGGAACAGTTGTGGCAAGGGGTGACGCCGCGCACAAAGGTGATTTTTCTCAGCCACATCACCTCGGCGACGGCCGTGCGCTTTCCGGTAGAATTGATTTGTGAACGGGCGCGGGCGGCAGGCATCCTGACGTTGATAGATGGCGCCCATGCGCCGGGGCAAATTCCGCTCGATTTGACGGCGATTGACGCCGATTTTTATACCGGAAATTGTCACAAATGGCTGATGAGCGCGAAAGGGGCTGGTTTTTTATATGCCCGACGCGACCAACAGCGTCTGCTTGAACCGTTGGTGGTGAGTTGGGGGTGGGGGACGGAACGGCCGTTCACCACCAATTCCGATTTCCTCGATTACCTGGAATGGACCGGAACCCACGATCCATCTGCCTACCTATCCGTCCCCGCCGCCATCCAATTTCAGGAGGAGCATGAGTGGACGGCCGTGCGCCAACAATGTCATAATTTGGTAAATCAAGCCCTGGCCCGGATTAGCGGCTTGACCGGATTAGAACCCGCCTACGCCAACGACGGCTTTTACCAACAAATGGCCATCGCCCCCTTACCGCCCATCCCTGATTTGACGGCGTTCAAAACGCATTTGTACGATGCGTTCCGGGTTGAAGCGCCCTGCACGGAATGGCACGATCGGCAGTTTATTCGCATTTCGGTGCAAGGGTACAACACGCAATCAGACATCGATCTATTGCTGGCCGCGCTGCAAAATCTATTGGTTTGAACTTGGCGCGGGTTCTGAATTCGTTGCCCAAAACGGCCGTTTTTCTGGTATAATCTCCTTTCGCCCCTAGAACACTTGTCCTGCGTTTTTTCAGGTGGGCGGCAAGGAGACAGCGTGAGCAAACGAGAATTTCGTCTTGAAAACGAATATGCCTACAATCGTAGTGGGCCAAAGCGGTGGATTCTATCCCACACATTCCGCTACCCCTGGCTGCCCGTCTTAGTCACGGTCGCCGCCGTTGTCAACAACTTCGCCCACAGCTACATCCAGGTCTTCATTGGCCGCGCCTTCGACATCATCACTTCAGCCAGTTGGGAAACGCACGCTTTATTGATGACCGCCCTCGGCGCCTTTGGCGCGGCGGCCACGCAGGGCCTCATCGGTCTGGTTCGTAACTACGCCAACGAATTTATCGCCCAACGCATCGAGCGCGACGCCCGCGATGAGTTGTACGGCAGCCTGCTGGGTAAGAGTCAGACCTTCCACGGCAAGCAGCGTATTGGCGACATTATGGCCCGCGCCACCAACGACGTGCGGATGCTCAACATCATGTTCAGTCCCGGCGTCATGCTCGTGGTAGATGGCATCATGGGCATCATCGCCCCCATCGTCCTCATCGGCTTCCTTAACGTTCAACTGCTGCTGGTTCCTGGATTATTCCTGATTGCGTTTGTCATCACCGTTTGGGATTATGCCCGCCAGTTAAACCCGGTCAGCGAAGCGCTGCGCGAACAGTTTGGGGTAATGAATTCTGGCTTGGCCGAAGCGGTTAGCGGCATTGAAGTAGTCAAAGGCAGCGCCCAGGAATGGCAAGAAATTGACAATTTTGTGCGCGATGCGGCCAGCTACCGCAATTTTTTTGTCAAACAAGGGCTGATTCAAGCCCGTTATTTGCCGATGCTAATGTTTGCTCTTTTTCGAGCGGCGGGCTTTTTCCATGCTTTGTGGCTGTGGCGATTGGGCGTTCTGACATTGGGTGAAGTGGTCACCTTCACTGGCTTGTTTGGCGTCTTGCGTTTCCCCACCTTCATCTCGATTTTTGCCTTTAATTTGCTGCAATTGGGCATTGCCAGCGCGCGTCGCATTTTGGAGTTGGTGAATACGGAAACGAATCTGGATGAGAATGAAGCCGGATTCAGCCAACCGATGCAAGGCCGCGTGGTTTTTGAAGATGTCAGTTTTAGCTACGATGGCTCTGAGAACGGGGGTTCGTCGATATTGAAAAACATTAGCTTCACGGCCGAACCGGGCGAGACGGTGGCGATTGTCGGACAGACGGGATCGGGCAAGACGACGCTGACGCGTTTGATCAACCGTATTTTTGACGCCAATAACGGCCGTATCCTCATTGACGGCGTAGATGTGCGCGACTGGAGCCTGGAATCGCTCCGTTCCCAAATTTCTACCATCGAGCAAGACATCTTCCTCTTCTCCCGCTCCATCGCCGAAAACATCGCCTTTGGCAACAACGAAGCCAATCAAGAAAGCATTGTCCAGGCGGCCCATGAAGCACAAGCGCACGATTTCATTACCGGCTTCAATGAAGGCTATGAAACCGAGATTGGCGAGCGCGGGGTGATGCTTTCTGGCGGCCAGCGGCAGCGGCTGGCAATCGCCCGCGCCTTCCTCACCAATCCGCGTATCCTCATTCTGGACGACAGCACCAGCGCCATTGATTCGGCCACTGAAGACCAGATTCAAAAAGCGATGCGCCGCATCAGCAGCCAGCGAACGACGTTCCTCATCACCCACCGCCTCAGCCAGATTCGCTGGGCTGACCGCATTTTGGTCTTGCGCCAGGGCGAACTGGTTGATCAAGGCAAACACGAGGAATTATTGGAACGCAGCGAAGCGTACCGGCGGATTTTTGCGCGATATGATTGATTTTTTTATCGGTAATCAGTAATTGGGAATTTGATTAGTTTACAAATTACCAATTATTGATTACCCATTACGGATGGGAAAATGGGCTTTATCCTAGATGGTTTAGACACCGAAGATTATGACCGGCAATACAGCGATCGGGATTTGATGCGCCGCATTGTGGATTATTTTCGGCCCTATACGCGTCAGATGGTTTTGGTGGCGGTGATGATTACGTTGAACTCGGTGGCCGGAACTGGCGCGCCGATTCTCATTGCCCGCGCCATTGATATTATTGTAGAGAAACCGACAACGGCCGTCATGCTCCTGCTTTCCGGCGGCATTCTGTTGTTGGGCGCGGCCGCCTGGACATTTAACTTCATCCGCCAATACTTCTCAGCCAAAGTTGTGGGCAATGTGGTGCTGCAACTGCGCAAAGATGTCTTTTCGGCCACCATTCGCCATGATATGTCCTTTTACGACGAGCATCCCTCCGGCAAAATCGTCAGCCGAGTCACATCAGACACGCAGGATTTTGCCGAAGTCGCCTCGCTCACCATGAACCTGCTCAGTCAGGTTTTGTTGGTGCTGATTTTGTCCGTCTGGTTATTCAGCATCAACTTTTGGCTGACAATCATCCTGATTGGCATGACGCCATTGGCCGTGGCTATTGCCCTCAGCTTCCGCAAAATCGCGCGTGAAGTGACGCAGCGGGCGCGTCGAGTAACGGCGAAAATCAACGCTCAAATTCAAGAATCGGTCAGCGGCATTGTGGTTGCCAAAAGTTTCCGTCAAGAACAGGCCATCTACGACACCTTCGACGAAAACAATAAACAAGGCTACCAGGTGGGCGTGCGGCGCGGTCTCACGTTGATCTCGATTTTCCCCATCATGGGCTTGGCGCAGGGGATTGGCATTGCGCTGTTGGTGTATGCCGGCGGTTTAGCGACTTTGCCCGATTCGTTTATGGGCCGCATCAGCGGCGGCGTGACGCCCGGCGACTGGTATTTGTACATGCAGGCGGTAGGCTTCTACTGGTTCCCGATGATGAGTATTGCCTCGTTCTGGAGCCAGTTTCAGGATGGCTTATCAGCCTCGGAACGGACGTTTGCATTGATTGACGCTGAACCGAAAGTCCAACAAACGGGCAGCGAAGATGTGGGGCGCCTGGACGGCCGTATTCAATTCCAACACGTCAATTTTAGCTACACTGATAAGGAAGTTGTCTTGCCCAGCTTTTCACTGGACATTCAACCCAAAGAAACGTTGGCGCTGGTTGGGCACACCGGCGCGGGCAAGAGCAGCATCGCCAAACTCATTACCCGCTTCTACGAATTCCAGGGCGGTCAGATTTTGATTGACGGCCGTGACATTCGCACCCTCGATTTAGGCCAGTTCCGCCAAAAAATCGGGCTGGTTCCGCAGGAGCCGTTCCTCTTTTCCGGCACAGTGCGCGACAATATCCGTTACGGCCGTCCCGATGCCGACGACGCAGCCGTGTTGGAAGCGGCCAACCACATTAGCGCCGGCGAATGGCTGGAAGTTTTGCCAGACGGCCTGGATACCGACGT
>JANTGY010000243.1 GCA_024762695.1 Anaerolineae bacterium | reverse complement strand
TCGGTAATAAACAATTCACCCTGTCATGCCTGCGAAGGCAGGCATCCACTCTGGCAAAAGCGTGGATTCCCGCCTTCGCGGGAATGACAATCCATTATCGATTTATTTTTTGAAGGTTTATAAAGCGCGTTAAAATGCTGGCTGCCATTGGCTTAGTGCGCTTCAGCATGCTTTTTGTGGCAGCCTGGGAATTCATTCCCAGACTGCCTAATCATTGACCATTTGGTACAGGGCGTTGACTGTTTTCCAGTTGCGGGTTGTAGCCGTTATTTTGAGTTTGCGCTCGAAGAAGTTGTTGGAAAGTTTGGTACGGCCGTAACCATCGGGCACAAATACAAAAATCTCTCGCTCGCCCATCATAAACTGGCCTGTTTCATTTGCGGGCGGTTCTAGCGTGCCTTCCGACGGCCGTTCCCGTAAAAAGGTGACATAAAGTTTAGTCGGGTCTTCACTTCGTGCCGTCAAAAATGGGTTATTCTCAATAATGCGTTGAAAATCAGCCGGTTCCCGCATGAAAACAGAGACGGCATACCCAAAAGAAAGTTCAATTTGTTTTTCAATGATGCCCGCCAGCTTGGCCGTATCTTGAATGTCGCTGTCGAATACGACGTTGCCGCTTTGGAGATAGCTTTGGACGTTGGACAAGCCGAGGGCCTCGTACAAGCTCCGCAATTCGATCATCCGTATCTTTTTTTGCCCGCTTACATTTATGCCGCGCAGCATGGAAATGTATGTATTCATGGTTTGTTCCTGATTTTAGAGACTGGAGATTTGTGATTGGCGTCAAACCGTCTCCAGTCGCTGTCCCTAGTTTCCAGTTTCTTGTATACGGCCGTACAACTCTGTAATTTCCAAAAGCCGCCTTTGAATCTCGCCAGTCAACATTGCGGAGATGAACCGCCACTGCCAATAACCGCTGGCCTTGCCGGGGAAATTCATCCGCGCGCTGTTGTCCAGACTCATGGTGTCTTGCAACGGAACGACAGCCATATCGGCCACCGATGCGAACGCCAGTCGAATCATGTCCCAGGCGATGTCGTGACCGTCGCTGGCTGTGTAGCGGCGCACATGGTCTTGCTCGGCGTGGCTGGCGTTGCGATACCAACCGACAGTTGTCTCATTATCATGCGTGCCGGTGTAAACGACCGCGTTGCGAGGGAAGGTGTGCGGCAGAAAACTGCTGTTTTTCTCGCCGCCAAAGGCAAATTGCAGGATTTTCATGCCGGGGAAATCAAATTCGTCGCGCATGGCTTCTACTTCCGGCGTGATGACGCCTAAATCTTCGGCGATGATGGGCAGATCGCCCATGGTGTCGGCCATTGTTTGGAAGAAGTCTAGCCCCGGCCCTTTAACCCATTGGCCGACGACGGCCGTTTCCTCCTCAGCCGGAATCTCCCAATACGCCTCAAACCCGCGAAAATGGTCCAAACGCACAATATCGACCTGAGTCAAGGTCGCTTTTAGCCGCTCTTGCCACCAACCATAATCATCCTCAGCCATCACCGGCCAACGGTAAAGCGGATTGCCCCAGCGCTGCCCCGTCGCGCTAAAATAATCGGGCGGAACTCCAGCAATCACTGCTGGCGAACCATCGTCATTGAGGTAAAACAAATCGGGATTAGCCCACACATCGGCGCTGTCGTAAGCGACAAAAATAGGCGCGTCGCCAATAATTTTGATGCCACGCTCATTGGCATACGCTTTAAGGGCCAACCATTGTTCAAAGAAGACGAATTGCAAGAATTTCTGCCGATCGATTTCATCGGCTTTGTCGTCCATCCAGCGGGTCATCGCTTCCGGTTCCCGTTGGGCGATGGCGGTCGGCCAGGTGTTCCAGACGCCGCCATCTTGTTCCATGTGATGCGCTTTTAAGGCCATGAACAGCCCGAAATCATCCAGCCAAGCGGCGTTTTTGGCGCAAAATTGGTCGAAGGCGGCCTGTTGGGCGTCAGAAGCATTGGCCTGGAAATGGGTAAATGCCTGGTCGAACAGCTCGTTTTTGTAATGGATGACCCAGCCATAATCAATGCGATGAGCCGGAAAATCGGGTACGTTTGTCAGGGCGTCGGCGGGCAGATAGCCAGACTCGACCATTTTGTCGGGGCTGATGAGCATGGGGTTGCCGGCGAAGGCCGAAAAGCATTGGTACGGAGAATCGCCATAGCCCGTGGGGCCAAGCGGCAAAATTTGCCAAAGCGATTGACGGCTGGCTGTCAAAAATTCTACGAATTGATAAGCGGCGGCGCCCAAATCGCCAATGCCGTATCGGCTGGGCAATGATGTGGGATGAAGCAGGATGCCGCTTGAACGAGGGAATTTCATAATTTTCCTTTTGAATAAGTAACAGAGTTGTTCTTTTATTAAATCCTGATCATGTTATTCCCACGAAGGCGGGAATCCACCCCTTGAACGAAGATGGATGCCTGCCTTCGCAGGTATGACAATTGCGTTTCATTGTTCAATAGGAACAACTTTACTAAGAAACGGTTGCCGTTGGCTATTGCGCGGCGTTTTCTATGATGCGCCAGCCGCGGGCTACGGCCGTTTCTCTCAGAAGTTTGTCTGGGTGGACGGCTATAGGTTCTTCCGCTAATTCTAGCATAGGAATGTCGCGTTGGGTGTCGCCATAAGCGGCGGCGAGACGGCCGTTTACCAAATATGGCTGTAACTGCTCCACCTTTAGCGGGCCGATGTTGAGCGGTTTGGCGGTTTGGCCGGTAAAACGGCCGTTTTCATCAAACGCCAGCGGCGTTCCAATCGCTTCTGCGCCTAACTTGCGGGCCAAATGAGCCAGAATCGGTTCAAATAAGCCAGTGACGATGATGACGGTACGGCCGTTTTCCCGATGTTTTTGTAACTCTTGCACTACCGCCTCGCGTCGCGTCGGCCATAATGTCTTCTCGGCCACAAATTCAGCCATCGCCGCCATTTCATCCTGGCTGAACCCTTTATAAAGGCGCAGAAGCCCCAAAATCCACCGCTCCTTAAACGCGCGCTCATTCACCCAGCCCACACGAAACAAAAATAAACCAGGCATCCGCCATAAGAAAAAACGACGGTATGCGCGTTCATGCCCATTTTCTACCAAAAAATCCCGCATACCCCGCCATGTTTCTCCGGCGGTAATCGTTCCTTCCAAATCAGAGGCGACAATCATTGTCATCTTATCATGCTCCATAAGCGCTTTTGTTCCAAACGGACGCAAGTATAAGCTACTCTGGCTCCTCCGCCCACTTTAACTCTCCTTTTACACTGGTCGCCTCAACTATTTGATATGCTATAATTGCTCATGGTATACATAATGAAGTGAGTGGATGGAGCGGGACTTGGAAACGACTTGTTTTCTGGCTCTTGCTCCGGCTAAACCTATGTCATTGTTGCAACAAGCGATTGAACTTCTAAGCCAAACGCCAGGAAACGGCATTTACCACCTGGTAACGCTGTTTGCGTTGCAGGCGGTATTTGCGATTACCTTTAGCCAATGGCGACGCGATCGTTCCGATAAATTGGCGGCGCGCATGGCCTGGGCCGCTGCCGCTATCTTCCTGGCCCGTTTAGGCGTGGCCGTCGTTGGCGGACTGTGGCAGGATGATCCGGTTACGGCCGTTGCCGTCCTTGCCCCTCTTGAACAAGCGGTTCACACTATAACCATCGTCTTCATCCTTTGGGCCTTCATTCCCCACCTCGACCGCTACCCGCGATTAGGCCACCTTTTACTGACTCTGGCTCTCATCGCCATCGGCTTGATGACTCTCACCTTTACTCAGACATGGCAAGGGGCGACCGCCGCCAGCCAAGCATACAATGGAACGCAGCAGGCAACCATCTGGGGCGTCGCTCAATTAGCGACATTGGGCTTGGGGCTGATTTATTTGCTGCTTCGCTTGCGCCGCTTCGCTTTGCGGGCTGCCATCATAGCCGTCTTGCTGTTGGCTCACATCGCCCAATTTATTGATTATCCCGAAATCATCGCCACCCAAACCAATATCGCCTACTGGATTCGGCTGGGACATTTGATAGCCCTGCCCCTGTGGGCAGCCTGGGCTTATCGTTACGCGCTTGGTTCGATTTTATTGAATCGGCAGGCCCAGCGGTCGTCGGCCGTTCATGTAGCCCAGTCGTTGGATATGGCGACCAAAGTTATCTGTTCATTGGAGCCGGAAACGGCGATAGCGCCGGCGATAGAAATGGTTGAGGCGTTGACCAACGCGCCCTTTGTCGGCCTGGCGCTGCTGCAAGATGCGGATTTGGGTCAACTTCATCTGACAAGCAATCTGCCTCAAGCCGTTCAGACGGGAACTTTAGATGAGCCGCGCGGCTGGTATTTAAACCTGACAGATTGGCCCGCTTTCCGCCAATCATTGGAACTGCGGCACCCGGTGACGCTTCTGCCGGAAGGCAAAGGGGCGCGCCAACTACGTGAATGGTATCAGGAGATAGGTATTGCCCCGTTGGGCGCTTTGTTTGTCCATCCGCTCATCTATCGCAACGATGCGGTTGGACTGCTTTTGCTGGCCGACCCGTCTCGTGCAAACGGATGGGATGAGAATGACCGGCTTTTGACTGGCTCGCTGTCTACTTATTTGGCGCGTGTGATTGATAACGGCCGTTATCTGGCCCGCGTCACCCAACAAACGACAACTTTACCCGAACCGGATACGGCCGTCAGCGGACGTATCATCGCGCTGGAAGAAGAGCGCGATCAATTGCGCTCCGAATTAGACACGACAACCAGCCGTTTACAGCAGGCCGAAAGCCGGGCCATCGCCGCTAACAAACAAGCCCGCGACCTGGCGGCGACGCTCAACGAAATCGAGCGCGTTGGTCAAAATGAGGAGATTGCCGCCTTAGAAGCCGAGATCGAAGCGCTGCGCGAATCATTGATTGAGGCCGAAGAAGCAATGGCTTTGGCGGCGGCCAGCGAAGGCGAACTCAGTACCGAATGGGTGATGCACACCATTACCCGCTACTCCGGTCAGTTGGAAGAAGCTCAGGAAAGACTGCAAGCCCAGGAAGCGGAATTGGCGCAATGGCGGCATGGGCCGGTTAACGAAGTGGTTGCTTCACTGGCCCAGGAACTGCGGGCGCCCATGACTTCCATCCTCGGTTACACCGATATTTTGTTAGCGGAGCGCATGGGTATTCTCGGCGCCAAACAGCGCGATTTTGTGCAGCGCGTGCAAGCCAACGCTACCCGACTGGGAGGCATGTTAGAGCAGTTGGTGCAGTTGACAACCCAGCCGGAGACTTTGCCTAATCGTCCTGGGGAAGCGGTGGCGGATGTGGAGGCGGTGATTGAACAGGCTGTTTCATCCGTCTTGACCCAAGTGCGCGAAAAAAGTTTGCGGCTGGAGATGAACATTGCTCCCGACTTGCCGTTCCTGCCCATTAATCAGGATTCTCTGTATCAGATTATGATCAGTTTGCTGGGGAACGCTTGTCAGGCTTCGCATAATGATGGAAATGTGTCCGTATCGGCGCGCACTGATTGCATGATGGAGCGCGTCGAGACCAATGGCGACCACGCCGACGGCGATAATCCCAATGGCGACTTTACAGAAGAGGCATTTCAGTTTATGCATCTGGTTGTTGTAGACAGCGGCGGCGGCATCAGCGTGGAAGATCGGTCGCGCGTCTTCGACCCCCAACATGACGCCGACAGTCCTCTGATTGCCGGATTAGGCGATACGGGCGCGGCGCTGTCAATGGCCCGCGCGCTGGCCGAAGCGAACGGCGGGCGTATTTGGGTTGACAGCATCATGGGCAGCGGCAGCGCTTTTTCGGCGTTGTTCCCCTTGTCGCTTGTCGAACCGGCAGTGAATGGGGAAACGGCCGTCGAGGAAAATCATTGATGAATGACGAGACAGCGACTCCCTGGCGCGTTAATCTGACTCTGGCTGTCGGCGTTATTTTTACTGTGATTCTGGGGCTGCTCATGGCCCAGCTTGATTATTTGCAAACGCGCCTGATGCCGACCGCGCCCCCTGTGGCGGGCGCGACGAGTACATTGGCGCCCGATACGTCGTTGGCGGCGATTATTTTACCGACGACCACATCGAATCTTCCTTCTCCCACCGCGCCTGTTGGCCTGACGGAAACAGAAGCGGCCGTGCCCACCGCTCAATTTCCATGCGGCGATATTCCCGCAGGTTGGGTCCCCTACATTGTGCAGCCCAATGACAACCTCTTTTCGTTAGCCCTTGATACGGGAACCACGCAGGAGAAAATTATTGAGGTTAACTGCCTGGGAATGCCGGCGTTGATTATCGGGAAGCAAATTTTTCTACCCAAAGCCCCGCCACAACGGATCGTTTGCGGCCCGCCTGCCTGGTGGGTTCGCTACACAGTCAAGCTTGGCGATACAATGTATTCGCTAGCCAAG
>JANTGY010000242.1 GCA_024762695.1 Anaerolineae bacterium | reverse complement strand
AGGCGGGAATCCATGCTTTTGCCAGAGTGGATGCCTGCCTTCGCAGGCATGACAGGGTAAGTTGTTTTTTACCGATTTAATTGTTTAACTTCCATAATTTTGGCCGAAATTTCAAGATGTCATTCTCGCGGAGGCGGGAATCCACTCGAGTAACAGAAAGATGGATACCTGCCTCCGCAGGTATGACAAGTCAATTTCCTGAAATTGGCGAAGTTGCTGTTAAATAAAAGTTGGGGATTAGGGGATTGCAGGATAAGGAAAAATCCCCCAATCCCCCAATCCCCGCATTTATTCCGAGGATTAAATAAATGAGCAATGAAAAATCGGTGACGATTGTAATTTTTGGCGCATCGGGGGATCTGACGCGGCGCAAGTTGATACCAGCGCTGTTTAATTCGTATCGTAAGGGACGGCTGCCAGAGCAGGTCAATATCGTTGGTTTTGCGCGACGGCCGTGGAGCCATGATGATTTTCGCGGCATATTGCTGGATGGGATGAAATCGTTTGCCGCCGCGACCTACGACGCCGACGAGTGGGCCGACTTTATCCAGACGGTGTGGTATGTGCAGGGGGATTTGGGAACGGCCGTTGATTATCAAAACCTCAATCTCTACCTCAACGATTTAGAGGGGGCGCCAGCCAATCGTTTGTATTATTTGGCGACCGCGCCCCGTTTCTTCGCGCCCATCGTCCAAAATTTGGGCGCGGCGGGCATGGCCGTCGAAGACGACGGCTGGCGCAATTTGGTGATCGAGAAGCCATTTGGCCGCGACTTGGCCTCGGCGCAAGCCCTCAACGAGGCCGTTCACGCCGTTTTTCAGGAGAGCCAGGTTTATCGCATTGACCATTACCTGGGCAAAGAGACATCGCAAAACATCCTCTTTTTCCGCTTCGCCAACACCATTTTTGAGCCGCTTTGGAATCGCAATTACGTAGACAATGTGCAAATTACGGTGACGGAGAGCGTGGATGTGGGCCATCGCGCCGGCTATTACGACCAGGCCGGCGTCATGCGCGATATGTTCCAGAACCATTTGCTGCAACTGCTGTCGCTGGTGGCGATGGAGCCGCCCGCCTCTTTTGCCGCCGATGCGGTACGGAATGAGAAAGCCAAGCTGTTTCACGCCGTTCGTCCGATTGATTTGGCCGAAACAGTCCGCGCCCGCTATGATGGCTATGCCCAGGCTGAAGGCGTTGCCCCCGATTCGCAAACGCCCACCTATGCGGCGCTAAAGTTGTACATTGATAATTGGCGTTGGCAGGGGACGCCGTTTTATTTGCGGTCGGGCAAAGCGTTGACGAAAAAGATGACGGAAATCATCGTTGAATTCAAAAAACCGCCCCATTTGATGTTTGATTTTGTCGAGGATGAGGATTTTACGCCCAATATTTTGTCGTTGTGCATTCAGCCGGATGAGGGTATTCATTTGAAGTTTGAGGCTAAAGTGCCGGACAAGTTGGAGACGCGCTCGGTGGATATGGAATTCCATTATGAGTCGTCGTTTAAGGGCGAAGCCCTGCCCGATGCCTATGAGCGGCTGCTGCTGAATGCGCTTAACGGCGACGCGGCGCTGTTTACGCGCAGCGACGGCATTGAGGCGGCCTGGCGGTTGATGGATCCGATTATTCAGGGATGGGAAATGGAGGCAAAGGCTCCGGCAATGGCTGCGTATACCACAGGCAGTTGGGGGCCGGAAGCGGGGCGGGCGTTGTTGGCGCGAGACGGCCGTGTCTGGCGGTTAAGCTGCGGCGACCACTGAGTTGGTCGGCGACCATTAAATCCGGTCGGCGACCCATTGACCGAGGCGCCGCGCCCCCTTATAATGTTTGTGGCGTGCATGAAAGCATTTTCTCGCGGCTATTCGCCAATCTGTCATTTAACAATCGGGTGAGCTGGACGCAGTAAACGGCGTCCTTTATTGTTTTTGCGATCCTTGCATTATGGTCGAGAAATCGCTTAAACGCGACTGGGAAATTGGTTTTCCAGTTCGGAGGACAAAGATGAAAATTCAGCAAATCCTGGCTAGCAAAGGCATGAACATCATCACCGTTCAGCCCCAACAACCGGTGCGCGAGGCCATCGCACTGTTGTCCCAGCATCGTATCGGAGCGCTGGTTGTCGTGGGCGATTCCGGTCAACCCATCGGCATTCTTTCCGAGCGCGACATCATTCGCCGCGCGGCTGAACATGAGACATTTTTCGCCGACTCCGTGGCCGATTTGATGACCGAACGCCTCATCACCGGCACGCCGCAAGACGATACCTTTTCTGTGGCCGCCACCATGACCGAACGTCGTTTTCGGCACTTGCCGATTATGGACGAAGGACAATTGATTGGCATCGTTTCCATCGGCGATATTTTGAAAGCGGAACGCAACCAATATCGTGGCGAAATTGATACGTTAGAAACCCGCATTATGGCCGGAGAAGCGTAATCGAACGCGGGTGAGCGCTGATTGTTTGTCTTTTTGAATTTCAGTCTGTGCATTCAGCGCCCAATTATTTTATCGAATTCGGGGGACGTCATTTGGGGAGTTTTTTTCGGCGCGCTCCCATGCAATTTGTCGGCGCTGGTCGTTTGAACGGCCGTATACGACAAAGCGAAACTGGTTCTCTGATGAGTTCTGGGGTAAGGGCGCGGCCTTGTGCCCGCCCAGCCAGGGGCGACCACAAGGGTCGCCCCTACAATCCCACAATAGCTCAAAGAGCCGAAAAACCTTAATTTTTGAAGCGTTTGGCTGACTAGCTGAAAAGCTGATAGCTGATAGCAGAACGCTTACGATTTTTACAACCACATTCAAAGGAGCATGTGATGTCACAAATTGGAACCGAATCAAACCCGCTGCGCGTGGCGATTATTGGAGCTGGGCCGACCGGATTTTACACGGCCGAACACCTTTTCCGACAAAAAGAGTTGACCGTTGAAGTCGATATGTTTGAGCGGCTGCCGGCGCCGTATGGTCTGGTGCGCTATGGCGTGGCCCCCGATCACCAAAAAATCAAGTCTGTCACCAACGTGTACGACCGCACGGCCAAAAAGCCGGGATTTCGTTATTTCGGCAATGTTGAATTGGGCAAACATATCCAGGTGGAAGATTTGCGCCGTCATTACCATCAAATTGTATATACAACCGGGGCGCAAACGGATCGGCGTTTAGGTATTCCGGGCGAAGATTTGGCGGGCAGCTTGCCGGCCACTGAGTTTGTGGCCTGGTATAACGGCCATCCTGATTATCGGGATTTTGAGGTGGATTTGTCGGTGGAGAGCGCGGCCGTTGTGGGCATTGGCAACGTGGCGATGGATGTGGCCCGCATTCTGAGCCGAACGCCGGAAGAGTTGGCCAAGACCGACATCGCCGACTATGCGCTGGAAGCGCTGAGCAAGAGCAATATCAAAAACGTGTATGTTTTGGGACGACGCGGCCCGGCGCAAGCCAAATTCACCACGCCAGAAATTAAAGAATTGGGCGAGATGGCCGATGCCGATTGTTTGGTGCTGCCTGAAGAAGCGGAACTAGATGAATTTAGCCAGGCGGCTTTAGCCGACGGCGCGGATCGAGCGACGACGAAAAAGGTCGAAGTGATCCAATCTTACGCTAGACGCGAACCCAGCGGCAAATCGCGTAAGCTGATGGTGCGCTTCCTGGTTTCCCCGGTCGAATTATTTGGCGATGAACAAGGGCGCGTGACGAAGATGCGCCTGGTCAAGAATGAATTGTACAAAACAGAATCGGGCACGATGCGGCCGCGGGCGACGGATCAGTTTGAGGACATCTCGGTGGGGTTGGTGTTCCGCTCGGTTGGTTATCGCGGTCAGGCGCTGCCGGGTGTGCCTTTTTATGATAACTGGGGCGTCATTTTGAACAAGGAAGGGCGCGTGCTGGATTCAGAAACGAATGAGCCGGTTGTGGGCGAGTACACCGGCGGTTGGATTAAGCGCGGCCCGTCGGGCGTGATTGGTACGAATAAGCCGGATGCGTTGGAGACGGTGAAACATATGCTGGCCGATCTGGCGGAAGGCAAGACGATATCCCCGGTTGAGCCATCGGCGGAAGCGGCCGAGGCGATGGCTCGCGAGCGGCAGCCAGACCTCTTTACCTATGATGATTGGCTGCGCTTGAAGGCGATGGAGACGGCCAAGGGCGCGGCGCTGGGACGGCCGCGCGTTAAGTTCACCAGCGCGGCCGAGATGCTGGCGGCGCTAGCAGAATAAATGATGAATTGTGAGTGAGGAATGATGAATGGGGACGCTGCCATTCATCATTCCCCCTCCCTGATTTTTATGAAAGTTGTGATTTATAGCGATGGCGGCGCCGACCCTAATCCTGGTATTGGCGGTTGGGCGGCTGTTTTGCATTCCGGCCAGTACGAAAAAGAGTTGACGGGTAATCATCCCGACACGACGAATAACCGGATGGAGTTGACGGCGGCGATTGAGGCGTTGCGGGCGTTGAAACGGCCGTCTTCCGTTGAATTCCACACCGATTCCCAATATGTGCGCCGGGGCATTACTGAATGGATTGAGCGCTGGGCGGGGAAGGGGTGGAAGCATAAGGACGGCCGTCCCGTCGCCAATGCCGATCTGTGGCAGAAGTTGTGGGCGGCGACCCAACGACACGATATTGAATGGCATTGGGTCAAAGGCCATGCCGGTCATCCGATGAACGAGCGTGTGGACGCGCTGGCTCGTCAGGCGCGCCTGGAAATCACGCCAGAAGCGCAAATTTCTGACGATGTGCCGCGTATTTATGTGCGTTCGTCATGTAAGGGGAATCCTGGCCCCGGCGGATGGGGCGCGGTTTTGGAGCGCGGCGAGGATACGGAGCAAACTAGCGGCAGCGTTCCTGCCACAACGAATAACCGCATGGAGTTAACGGCCGTTATCGAAGGGCTGCTTCTTTTACCTCCAGGCAGCAGCGTGCAGCTCTTCACGACATCCGATTACTTGTTCCAGGGAGCGACACGCTGGATTCATGGCTGGCGAAAGCGAGATTGGCAAAAGAAAGACGGTAAGCCAGTTGCCAACGCCGATTTATGGCAAGCTCTCGATCAACTTATGAGCCGTTATGCTATCCGTTGGATTAACGCTAAAGGACAGGACAAACCAGCCCTGGCTGAAGCGGGCCAACTGGCGGCTGAAGCGGCCAAGATCGCTTGAGAATATCAGGCTGACGCGGCGTGTAAAAATTTGCAAGTAGCGTGTAAAAAGGCGAAATTACCCACCGGCGGCATCAATTCCATCACTTCCACAATCTCGAATATATTGTCGTCAAATTTCACCTCGTCGCCTATCTCTGGTCGTTGGTCAACGTTGATGATCGCCCCCGTATGTTCTCCGCCCAAGACAACGTAACTTACTTTATAGAACATGGTTCCATTTGGTTCACTCATCGTTGTTCTCCTCTCGCGGGATTAGGCGATATCCAGATTGCGGTGACGTAGTTTGAAGGCAATATCAATGGCTAGATTACGCATAACGATAAAGCCGATATGGTTGTTGGCTGTGCATAATTCATAGAACTTATCGCTTTGGATCAAGTAAAGCGTGGCGCCATCCTTTGTCGCCTTAACGGAAGCAGAACGATGTCCCTGGTCAATGAGAGCCATTTCGCCAATGACCTGCCCTTTGCCCAAGACGACAAGATTGCGGATTTGATCGCCGCTTTTAATGAAGACATCCACCGAACCGTCGGCGACGACATACATTTCTTGTCCAGTTGTGCCGCGTTTGAGGATTAGCTCGCCAGGAGCCGCTTGTTTTTTGATACAGATGGATGCGAGTTGTTCTAGTTCGGCCTCGTCGAGGTTAGCAAACATCTGTACGCGCTTTAATAAAGTTGAAATAGACATAGCTGCCTCCAAAATCTAGGGTGAATGGTGGAGAGCGGAAGGGATACTGCGCCAATGCGCTCATCTCAAATAGTTAGAAACAAAGTTTTTTGTTGACTTTTATCATTGAATTGGTACAATGCCGCCAGTTGTAAATTATCAATTTCAATCGCCCGCCGAAGTGGCGAAACTGGCAGACGCGCTACGTTCAGGGCGTAGTGAGCATTACGCTCGTGTGGGTTCGAATCCCACCTTCGGCATTAAGTAGGATTAGCCCGGCATCGCTGGGCTTTTTTTTGTTTGGCGATTACTCATCATTCTTATTTGTTTAGGAAGCCACGCCATCTTTTGTTGATTAACCATTACTTGCGCGTCCCCGATTTTATGAGGTAAGCTGCGATTGTTTTAAGAATGGTCGCTTGTCTTCAATCGTTCTCATTGTGACAAAAGTTTCAGTTGTCGTCAACTATTGGCCTTGATTTTCACGATTTTTCCAAACTCATAACAAATTCGTCAGTATTGCCCGCGCGAGGGCGCTTCGCGCCCCGCGCGGGGTAGG
>JANTGY010000241.1 GCA_024762695.1 Anaerolineae bacterium | reverse complement strand
GTCCCAAACACCTCGCGGAACACATCCGTAATCTCGCCCAGCGTGGCGTAAGCCCGCACCGCATCCAAAATATAAGGCATCGTATTATCCGTCCCGGCCGCCGCTTGCAGCAGCGCCTTAAGCGATTTATCGACCTGGGCATTGTCCCGTTCCTGGCGCAGCTTATTTAGGCGGGCGACCTGCCATTCATACCCCGCCGGATCCATTTCCAGGATGGGGATACGCAACTTCTCTTCTGGGTCGGCGTACTTATTCACACCTACGATGCCGCGATCGTCGGCATCAATTTGTCGCTGATACTCATAAGCGGCGTTGGCAATTTCGCTCTGGTAAAACCCTTGCTCAATGGCCGGCAAAACGCCGCCCAAATCCTCTACTTGCCGCCAATACGCATAAACCTGTTGTTCGATTTTGTTGGTTTCATGTTCGATGAAGTAAGAACCGGCCAACGGATCAATCGTGTTGGTCACGCCACTCTCCTCAGCGATGATTTGCTGGGTGCGTAAGGCAATGGTGACGGCATGTTCGCTGGGCAAAGCCAACGCCTCATCTAAACTATTCGTGTGCAGGCTTTGCGTACCGCCAATCACGGCCGCTAACGCCTGAATCGCCACGCGCACCACATTTATTTCTGGCTGTTGGGCGGTGAGAGAGGCCCCGGCCGTTTGCGTGTGGAAACGCGCCAACCAGGACCGCGGATTCTTAGCGCCAAACGTCTCCTTCATCTCACGCGCCCAAATGCGGCGGGCGGCGCGGAATTTGGCAATTTCCTCAAAGAAATCGTTATGCGAATTGAAGAACAGGCTGAGGCGGGGCGCAAAATCATCAATATCCAGACCCCGTTCCAACGCCCAGCGCACGTACTCCAGGCCGTCGCCAAGCGTGAAGGCTAGCTCCTGGGCGGCAGTGGAACCGGCTTCGCGGATGTGGTAGCCGCTGATGGAGATGGTGTTCCACAGCGGTAGATGGTTGGTTCCAAATTCAATGGTGTCAGTGACAAGTCGCATGGAAGGTTCGGGCGGGAAGATGTACTCTTTTTGGGCAATGTACTCTTTGAGTATGTCGTTCTGCAGCGTACCGCGCAATTTAGCCATCGGTACGCCTTGTTTTTCGGCGGCGGCGATGTACATGGCCCAGATGATGGCGGCGGGGCTGTTGATGGTCATGCTGGTGCTGACTTGATCCAACGGAATGTCGTCGAAGAGCATTTCCATATCTTGCAGGCTGCTGATGGCGACACCGCATTTGCCGAATTCGCCGAGGGCTTCGGGAGCGTCGCTGTCGTAGCCCATCAAGGTGGGTAAATCGAAGGCGACGGAGAGACCCATGTTGCCTTGTCCGAGCAGGTATTTGTAACGGGCATTGGTCTCTTTGGCCGATCCAAATCCAGCAAACATACGCATCGTCCACGGCCGTCCACGGTGCATGGTGGCATGGACGCCGCGCGTGAACGGGTATTCGCCGGGGAATCCCAGGTCGCGTTCATAATCCAGGTCAGGCACATCTAGCGGCGTGTAGAGCCGCTTAATCGGTTCGCTGGAGGTGGTGAGGAATTGTTCGCGGCGTTCGGGAAAACGCGCGATGGATTTGTTTAGCGTTTCTTTTTCCCACTGCGCTTGTTTTTGGGCGATTTTGTTGAGTTCGTCTTTGTCGTACATATCTGTTTGCTCCTTGTTTGGATGCGATTCAGGTTTGGGAATGAGGCCCATTATACTTGGGGGCTATGTGGCTGGCGAGTGTTTTTAGTCGATATTGAGGGAAAGCATAGGGAAAACGGCCGTTTCTCGCCCCCATTTCGTTTTGCCCACAACCTGCCCATCAGCTAGAATGCACCCTATTGGCAAGCTTCTGAGCTTGCCAGCCAAAGGACAATATCTTGATAGATTCGCCCGATGTGAAACAAACAGACGTCGAAAATCAGCCAGCGCCAGCCAGCCGGGGCATCGCCCGCGCCGCGGCCGTTTTGGCTCTGGGCAATATCACCAGTCGTGTGTTAGGGTTGGCCCGCGAGGTAGTCAAGTCCAACCTGTTCGGCGCATCTGATTTGTTGGGCGCGTACACAGTGGCCGCGTTGGTACCGCTGACGTTGTTCAATTTGATTACGGGCGGCGAGATGGTCAGTTCGTCGCTGGTTCCGGTGTTTAGCGATTATGCGGCGGAGGAACGGCGGGGCGAGTTATGGGGCGTGGTAAGTACGTTTTTAAGCCTGGCAACGGCCGTTCTCCTCCTCATCGTCTTATTTGTAGAAGCATTTACCCCACAAGTTGCCTGGCTGGCGGGCGCGCGTAACTTTGAAGATACGTCGCTAATTCCCATCACCATTGAATTGATGCGCTTGGCGACGCCGGGCGTGCTGTTTTTGAGTATTGCCAGTATTTTGACGGGCGTTTTGTACGCGCTCAAGCGATTTGCGCTGCCTGCCTTTACCGCCGCCATGTTTAACGGCACGATTGTCGTCGTCGCTTTGCTGCAGCCCGATCGGATTCACAGTTTGGCCTGGGGGCTGCTGTTGGGATCCTTTTTGCAAATTGTAATGCAGATTCCGGCGTTGCGGGACGGCCGTTTCCGCCTTCAATTTAACTGGAAACACCCCGCCGTGCGCCGTATCCTCATCCTGTATGCGCCCATTGTCGCCGGGTTGGTCGTCAATCAAGCCGCTATTTGGATTAGCTATAATCTTGCCATCACAACGGGCGATAACAGCGTGACATACATGGGATACGCCACCACACTGTACCAGTTTCCGCTAGGGTTGGTAGTGACGGCGCTCTCCATCGCCACGTTGCCAACGCTCTCCCAATTGGCGACGGCGTATCGTAGGGCAAATGAGACTGGGAACAAAGCAGACTCTTCCCAACTGCGCCAATTCAAAGAAACTTTAGCCGATGGCCTACGTCTGAACGTGGCTTTGATTTTGCCCGCAGCCGCTGGATTGTTCGCGCTAGCGGGGCCAATCGTCGCCTTACTATTCCAGCACGGCCAATTCACGCCTGCCGACACGGAAATTACCGCCCGCGTTTTACGTTACTATCTGTTTGGCCTGCCTTTTGCGGCTGTTGACCAAATGTTGGTATTTGCCTCCTACGCCCGCAAGGATACCTGGCGTCCGGCCGTTGCCGGGGTGGTTAGTATACTTGTTTACACGATTACGGCCGTCCTTCTCCTCCCGCCACTAGGTTTGCTTAGTCTGATGATCGCCGACGCCGTCAAACATATGGTGCATACCGCCATCATGCTATGGCTGCTGCAACGCCATCTGGGCGGATTGGCCGGGCATGAAGTCACAATCGTTACCATTAAATCTGCTTTGGCGGCGCTGCTAACCGGACTGGCCGCTTTTAGCGCCGCTCAACTCGCCGCGCCTTTCCTGTCTGGCGGGGGCTTCATGGCTAAATTGGCTCTGGTTCTCATTAGTGGGTTGGCCGGACTGGTCGCCTACATTGGCATGGTTTACTGGCTCAACATCACCGACGCCCAATCAGTCCCTCGTTTATTATTCAAGAGAAAGCGTAAAAATTGAGTTGATTCGGCTGCGGCGCCACTTGCCATTTGCCCCCCTGCCGATATACAATGCAGGCACATTAACTTTGCTGTAACGAAACTAGACGGAGGGAAACGGCCGTGTCTGGCGAAAATTACCATCTCATCATCCGCAAAGGCCCCAAACCGGGCCAGATTTACCCCTTATTGGCCCCCAGCATCACCATTGGACGCGATCCGATGTCCGACATCGTTCTCAACGACGCCGAAGTATCGCGTTATCATGCCCAATTGACGCAAACGGAAACCGGCTACCAGATTCAAGATATGGGCAGCACCAACGGCACCTATGTGGCCGGCGAACGCCTAAGCAGCGCTCCGGCAGATTTAACGCCGGGAATCGAAATTGCTTTTGGCAGCGGGATGACGTTAACTTTTGAGATGACCGGCGGCGAAAACGAAGCGGCGGCGACCTTTGTTGAATCAGCCCAAGATTTACCAACCGCGCAAGATGCAATGGCGGACATACCGCAAACCAGCGCCCCGCCATCCAGCTACAATCAGCCCATTGAATCGGCTCCGCCGCTCGTGCCATCGGCCGATGAAGAAGCGGCCCGCAAGAAAAAGCGCACGATTTCCATCATCGTGGCCGTCATCCTCATTTTGATTCTGTGCTGCTGCGGCTTTACCGCCTTCATGTGGTTTTACGGCGGCGACTGGATAATTTCTCAGTTGGGACAGGCTGCGCTTTTGCCAATCATAAATGTTTTTATCGCCTAAACAAAAAACGTCGCGCATCACACAATCATGATGCACGACGCTGAATCCATTAGAAAGACCGGGTTTACGCCTGGTCTTTTTTGTTATCTACAACTTCCTCATGCTCGCCATCAATGATGATGGCGTCAGCCACATCGTCTGTCGGCGCGGCGGCGAGGTAGCCGTCTTGCTCCCGAATGCGCTCCATATGCTTGGCGACGACGGCCGGCGGGGCCATTTCGATAAACACCTTCATCCCCACCAGCAAGGCAGTGATGTCGTCCAGTTGGCCGATGACCGGAGCCAGGTCGGGCAGCAGGTCAAAGGGGAAAAGGAGGTAGACGACGGCCGTAAACGGCAATAGTTTCAAATAAAAAGGCACTTCCGGGTCGCGCAGCAAATAATATGCCAGACGCGCCTGCTGCCATAATTCACGCCAAAACCCCGGTTCTTTCATCTTCGGGGTCAGAGCAGAGTCCAAATTCATTTTCTTATCCTCATGTTGTTCATTCATAAATCACCGCCCATCATTACGAAAAATAAAAACTTGAGTTGCAGTCCATTAGCCAGTCAACGCTTCATCGTTTCAGCTCGTCCGCGTTTCAGCTCGTCCATCATTGCTGGCTTCGCACATAATCGATTATTTCCGGCAAAACCGAATTAATATCATACCGTTTCCAATGTCCATGCCCGCCGGCTGTGAACACCGTAAACCCAATCACATAGCCGTCCTGACGCACCCCATTATCATACCAGGCCAACTGACGAACGAACGCTTCCTCGCCCGTGCTGCCCCAGCCCTGCTCTACCCAATAGTCGCTAAAATCCTCCCAACCAAAGCCTTCCGGGCCAGGCCGATTGCCAATGATGCCATCAATGCCCGCTTCGCTGATCACCAACGGAATCACCAAATCCATTGGCTCCAAAAACTCGCGATAATACCAGCGGTAGCGAAAATTCAGCGCGCCTCTATCCGGGTAAGCGGGGTAGCCAGGCAAAGGCGAGCCATACAAAAAGGTCATGTCGGGCGCGCCATATTCGTGCAAGGTGAGGATGCCTTGATATTCTTTGGCCGTTGCAATGGCCGGGATGAACAGCGCAAATTCATCCATCTCCGGCACGCCGGTCGAGAAGCCGCCGACGGCCGCTTTAAATCCATGTTGGGCCAACAAGCGCACCCGCTCCTGTTCAAAGCGGGTAAACCAGGGCATATTGTCCAAATTGGGGTCTGGCTCGTTCCAACCTTCCCAATAATCCACCGCCGGATTTGCCTGATATTGATCTAACTGGGCGTTCACAAACCGACGCGCCGCTTCTTCGGGCGAGCCGCCATAGTTTTGGTCGGCGTAATTGACACGCCCAACAACAATGGTGCGCGGCGAAAGGGCTTTGATTTCGTCCAGATAGCCAAAATTATCCAACGCTTTGACAACGGCCGGTTGGCCCTGCCTAAAAAATTCGATGATATTGGCGTCGTTGGCCCGAATGATGTGCAACCCCAACTTGCTTGGTCCCAGTTCGTTGGAAGGCGGCAGGTCGGGAATGTAACTGACGTAGCGCGTGGGCGTCACCGGCAATGGGGTCGGCGTAGGCGTGGGCGTTTTGGTGGGGCGCGGCGTTCGCGTAGGGTAAATGGGGGTGATGGTGGGGGTGCGGGTCGGGCTAAGCGGCCCGAATTCGCCAAAGTTAGCGGCGTGGTCTTGGGTCACGTCAGGCAGCGGCGTCCAAGTCGCTGGCGCCTGGGTCGAATCTATGGTGGGGATAACGGCCGTCGGAACGGCCGTTTCTTCTACTGGTTCAGGAATCATTGCCTGAACCGCTCGTGTGGGAACGGCCGTTGTCTCCGTACAGGCCGCCAACAACAACGCCGATCCCATCAATAACAACCCAGCCAACCGACTCAAAACCCTGTCCAACATAGAATCGATCATACCATTCCCCCCCCCAATCAGCCAATCGACCCAAAAAGAAAGACAGGGTCTTTCCAAACTCATAAAAAAACTTGTACGTTTCAAATTCTAATGACCAATCTTTAGGGGCGTCGCCTCGGCGCTGCGCGCCTGGCGACGCCAAGGGGAGTGGGTTTTTTCAATTTTTGGGGTCAAAGACCCCAAAAATTGAAAAAACCCCTTTGCCCACACCCGCACGGGGCGCGAAGCGCCCTCGTGCGGGTAATACCCGGCTCACAAAATATAAGTTTGACGCG
>JANTGY010000240.1 GCA_024762695.1 Anaerolineae bacterium | reverse complement strand
AAGCCAGTTCGGTCAACCATTCCACCAACAGCATTTCGGCATCGAAGACATCCAGTTTGATGTGGCGCGTTTCGGTTGTAGGGATGGCGTCTGGGTTGGCGACCATGAGGCTGTTCATGCCCTGGGCGGCATGGATGAGAAGAAGTTCGAGGGTACGGCCGTACACACGCAGCGCCCAGTCGGCGGTATGGTCAACAACTTCAAACCGTTTTGCGGACATGGTTCCCTGGTTGGTGAATGGTAAACGGCAATCAAGCGCCGTTTGCCGGACTAGCGTAAATTACTAAGTTGGAATGCGTGGTTTAATACAGTGAAAACAGCGGTGTCGGTGGCCAACGGCCGTTGGAATGAGACAACATAAGGCAGGGATTGACCAGGCGCAATCGTCCAGGGGAAAGGCGGATTGGTGGCAAGCTGCAAATAAACCGAGCCATCGTCAACTTGCAGAGCAATATCTTTTTCCGCGACAACAATGGCTTGCTCGCCCAGATTAAGAACCGTTCCCTTCAAGGTTAAGCCGGTTAAATCAGCCGAAACATCCGCTTGTGTCAGCGTTACCTGGGCGTTTTTGGCGGCTTGCGCTCCACCGCCAAAAGGAATAGTAACTTGCAACTGCGAGCCAGTCGCATCGTTTGACGCCAGCCAGAGGACGTTGGCGCTGTTTAGGCCGAGGGGGATTTGATAACCGGCTGTGGCTTGCATTGTTTGGCCGGCGTTGAGCGAGCCGCTAAGCGTGGGGTAGTTGCCTACTTGTCCCGCCGCCGGACTAATGGCATATTGGTTGCCTAGCTCGTCTTGTAATGTCAGCCGCAAACGGCCGCTTTCCAACGCGGTTAAGCCGGTATTTTGGATCTCGTAATCAATCAGATAAAAGGCGAAGCCAGGCTGCGCTTCGGGTCTTTCTGACAAGTAAGCGGCTCCGGTGACAGTGATTTGGACGTTGTCCAATTGGGCCGTTTCGCCAAGCTCAATGAGGCTGCCCTGTCTCCCGGCGGCGCTGCTGGTTTCGTCGGCAATGTAACGGCCGTTTACCATCAATCGAGACTCCCCGGTTGTGCCCACCAAAAGGAGCGTCAGTCCGGGCGATTGCTGCGCGTACACATCTGGATCGCCGACCAAGACTTCTTCGCGGCTGTTAAAGGCGAAGGCGTATTGGATGCCGTTGCGCGTAGTCAATAACATTTGGTCGCTGGGCGTCAAGTTTTCCAGTAGAGACCGGTTTGCTTCGGTATCGGACAGGCCGACGATGTAGTTGACGATGCTGCCATAGACCCAAACGGCCGTTTCCTCTGAATCAAAGGTGGGCGTCCAGGAACCGTCGTCCCCCACGGCCTGCGCCTGCACCGAAAAATTCTGCGGGCCAACTTGCAAGACGCTGGGCATATCCAGCGTAACAGAAATTGTGTCCGAATCACTAATCCCCACGACCAGTGATTCGCGCGCCAAAGCTGGGCCGGTTTCGGCAAACGGAGTCGGCGTTGGCGCGGCTGACTCTTCACCACCCAAAGAGATGGCAAGCAGGACAGCCAAAATGATGACAGCGACACCCAATGTGCCGATAAGGAGGGTAGATGGGGTCAGCGTGATACCGCGTTTCTGTTCCTGCTCCGATGACATAGAAAATACCTTTTTAAGCGTTGCTACGGGATGCCGATTGGCAGCGGCTGCGGCGCGACCCGAACCAAAATGTTGGCAGTTTCCCCCGTTACAATTTGTGTGTAATTTAAGAAGGGAACGGCGACCCGAACGGCGCCGGTCGTTGCAATTGCTTCAAAGCGAATGAGTCCCGCTTCGTTGGTGTAGCCAAAGGCGATCAATTGACCGGAGGCGTTTTCGTACAGGGCAACGGCCGTGTCTACAACCCCTTCCGTCAATTCCGGCATAAAGTTTTCATTGGCGTCATAATAAATGGTTACATTGACCGTAGACGCGCCCCCGCCGCCGCTAAATGGCGTTGCGGTAGGCAGCGGCTGGAATTGCACTGCCGGCGGTGTGGGCGGAACCGGTGTGTTCAATGCGCTCAAATCAATTGGCGTGGGCGTGGGCGGGAAGGTCGGAAATACAATTGGCGTCGCCGTTGGCGCCGCCGGCGCGCCGCCGCCGGTAAAGACCCTGGTTGGCGTGGACGTTGGCGTTGCCGTGGCAATGGTGGCTGTGCATTCCAGGTCATACTCATGTTGGGGCGCTTCTTCGTAAGGCGGCACATTGACCGGGCCAATCATCACATGCAGCCAACCGGTGTACGTGGATAAATAGGATAATTTGCTGCCCAGGTCGCCAAATTCCTTATCGTCATTGCCCAGATTGGGATCGAAATCATTGCCGTTATGATCAAGAAAGATCATGTTGGTGTCGGCAAAAGAGCCAGTGGGGATGGAGGTCTCGCAAGTGTACTCAATACCTGGTTTCATCCATATGCGGAATACGTCCGTATCTTGTAAGCTGCCATAGACCGGCACAAAATCAAAGCTGTACGATTGATCCAAGCCAATGGTGCAAGCTGTTTCGATCGTGCTGTTAAATTCGCAGTCGCCGTCGCCCGGAATGGGCGTTGCGCTAGGCTCCGGCGTAGGCGGGGTGATTTCGCGCACTTCAAAACAGTAAGTTTTATTGGCCGGGTCGGAGGGGTCTTTGTTTTCAATGCGGGCGTAATAAAAACCATCCACATCCGCCGCAATGGTCACTTGCGACCGCCGGTCGCCGACTTCAAAATCATCGTTGCTGGCGATTAGATTGCCTTGCGTGTTGTAAACTTTCAATGCTGTATCAATGCCGACATCTTCTATCGATGTAAAGACGTCATAGTAGGAGCCAGCTTTGCCGACAAAGCGAAAATAATCCAAGTCCCCTGTCGGCCATAAGGTGGCGTCGCAAAGTTGGGTTCCTGCGGCCGTTGTGTAAGATTCCGCCAATGTGTTGTTTGGTTCGTAAATATCGGTAAATATCGGGGTCGCCGTTCCTGAGGATGATTCATCATTATCGGTTATGGTAATTTCATAAAGAGAAGGATCGACGATGGTTGCATTGACAGCGGGCGGTTCTAACTGGATATAAAAATTTTCGTTGGGTTCATCTTCAGAATCATCATTAATTGTTACGGTGATGACTGTGGTTACAGCGGCTGGCGCAAAAGTTAGAGAATTGCTAGTTTGCTCTATGTTAAAATCCGTCCCTTTTGTCGCAGAGCCGTTTAAAACGCGAAATGGAACGACCACCGTATCGGTATAGGCGGCGCTGAGTTGAATGGTTACTGGAAAGTCGGGACTATTTTCAGCGACTACTTTATTTTCTCCATCAAAAGAAACGGTGGGTAATGTTTGCTGAAGCGGCGCGGCCTTTACCGTTTCAAGCGTTGCCGGAATGAATTGTATGAGCCATGCAAAAAGCGCGCCGATTAATAATAATCCGCTCAATAGTGTGAAAAAACGCTTATTCAAAAACATTACAATTACCTTAGTCCAATTTTACCCTTAATTTTGTATCCCGAAATATCCTAGGTAAACCACAACAAGTATTTTGATAAAAAATGCGCTAATTCTTTATGGTTTACTCAGGGGAAACGGCATTGTTTTCCTAATTCAAATGACTTTTCCGTTTTCACCTAAATCCCTATTTGGATTATAAGCGGAGTAAAAGGCAATAGCAAATCGCTCATTTGCGTTATTGGAGCTTCGGCTGACTGCTTTAGCTGTGGATATCGGGAAAGCAAACGAGGCGTTTCCCTTATTGAATGGGGAACGCCTCGTAATAGCGTGATTTGTTTATAGTTTTGTTTTTATTCCTTGTTTGGTTTGTCCAACACCTCGTCTACCAGCCCATAATCGACGGCTTCCTGGGCGCTCATGTAGATGTCGCGGTCAGTGTCTTTAGCGATTTGCTCGATGGATTGGCCGGTGTGGTGGCCGAGGATGCCGTTAAGAGTCGTTCGCAGCCGCAAAATTTCCTGGGCTTGAATGGCGATGTCGGATGCTTGCCCTTGCGCGCCGCCAAGCGGTTGGTGCATGTGGATGGTGGCGTTGGGCAGGGCGTAGCGCATCCCTTTGGTTCCGGCGGTCAGTAAAACTGTGCCAAAACTGGCTGTAAAGCCGACGGCGACGGTGGAGACGGGGCATTCGACCTGCTGCATGGTGTCGTAAATAGCCATGCCCGCATAAACTTGCCCGCCGGGCGAGCTGATGTACATACGAATGGGCTTGCTGGCATCTTCTTGGGCCAAATAGAGTAGTTGGGCGATGATGTAGTTGGAGACGACGCTGTCTATGGGGACGCCTAAGATGATGATGCGGTTTTTGAAGAGCAGTGAAAAGACGTCGGTGGCATATTCTCTACGGCCGTCTGTCTCAATGATGGTGGGATTAGCAAGCGCTGTTGGAATAATCATACTGGTTCTCCCGTGAATGCGAGCGCAGGCAAACGCCTGCGCTCCGGTTTCCGATTGGTTAATTCAGGCGAGTATAAACGCGCCTTGTTAGATTCACGTTATCGCGGCTACTCTTCTTCATCAGCTGCTTCAGCGGCAGCTTTCAAAGCTTCCAGGTCAGGCGCATTGCCAGTGAGTACGGCCGTCATCCGTTCATACGCCTTATCCATAATCACTTCGCTGCTAATCATGTCGAAGCCATAGCCGCTGTTGAAGTAATTACGCATACTCTCTTTGAACTCATCATTGTCGCCGAATCCTTCTAGCCGCTTATCAATGGCCGTTTCCACATCCTCTGCGCTGACAGTTAGCATCTCGTCCAGGACGAACTGGCGTAAAACCTGCTGCCGTTCCAAACGCTCGGCTGCGCTTTCGCGGAAATTTTCGCGGATCGCTTCTTCGCTGTTGCCCTGCAGCTTCACAAAGTCTTCCCATTCCCAGCCTGATTGTTTAACCTGATTTTGGAAATTGGCAACCATGTCGTCAATTTCAGACTCGACGGCCGCGGGCGGGTAAACGATTTCCGCTTTTTCCAGCATGTCGTCAATCATCCCTTCGATTAATTCGTTTTTGGCTTCAGCTTCAGCCTGCGTTTCCAGTTGTTCACGCAGAGCGGTACGCAGCTCGTCCAATGTCTCATAATCGCCCTCCAACTTGGCTAATTCATCGTCAAGGGCGGGCAGTTCTCTCTCTTTGACATCCAGAATTGATATTTCAAAATCAGCTTCTTTGCCAGCCAATTCTTTATCTTGGAAATCGTCTGGGAAAGAGATGGTGAAGGATTTATCGTCGCCTGTAGACAGGCCGACAACTTCATCAATAAAGGGCGCGCCCAGATACAATTTGTCAGCGTCAAGCAGGAGATCAATATTTTCTTCATCAAAGATTACATCTTCGTAATCCTCGTTATCGCTTTCGGCTTCCTCACTCTCATCGTCGGTATCGTCTTCGACACGGACAAGTTCCCCGTTACCGCTTATGGTAACGATGTCGCCGGCAGCGGCGGGGCGGTCAACCGATTCCACTTGTTGATGGCGTATTTGAGCTTGTTCTAGGGCTTCTGCGACTGCTTCATCCGTGATGTTGACGGGTTCAATTTCTTTACGCAGTTCGCGGTAATCGCCCAGGTCTACCTGGGGAGCGAGAGGAATGGTGAATTTGAGGACGAGCGGCTCGATTTCCATATCGTCGAAACTGGAACGGCCGTAAACTTCCGGCTCCACCTGCTCCATTGCTTCCTCAAAAATGGGCTGCACTATCTCGTCAATCGCCTCCGCCCGCAGCGCCTCGCGCCCCACGCGACGCAGAACTACATTGTAGGGCACCTTGCCACGCCGAAAACCAGGAATGCTAATCTCACGTCCGAGCTTACGGGCCGTTTGTCGCATCGCTTGTTCCACCCGTTTTTCGGGCACTTCGATAGTTAATTTCAACTCGCGTTGTTCATTTTCTTCTGTTTGAATGGTTAATGTCACTAGAATACCTCACTCAACTTCATAATTGTCAATGGCCAACTGTCAATTGACAACGAGGCCGTCTAGCGCCCTATATTGACCATTAGCAATTGACAATTAAAAAAAAGCGTTGCTTTGGCAACGCTTCTGCATTTCAAAAATGGGGATGGAGGGACTCGAACCCACACGCCTTGCGGCACATGATTCTAAGTCATGCGCGTCTGCCAGTTCCGCCACATCCCCGGCAAGCAATCAATTATATCACCGAGAAAGACTTTGCCAAGCAAATGGCATGTTCGCAGCTTGTTGTTTTTTTGACATCCCATCATGCCCGTGCTATACTTTTTCGCCTGTAAGAAGGCCCTCCAGAACTTGGAGGGATGGCCGAGTGGACGATGGCGACAGTCTTGAAAACTGTAGTGGGTTTAGGCTCACCGGGGGTTCGAATCCCTCTCCCTCCGCTAAGGACTTATCAGTCCTTTAACATTCTAAATCAGACCAACCTCTGTAAGGGTTTGTATAACGATCAGGGGAGGTGCCAGAGTGGACGATTGGGGCCGCCTGCTAAGCGGTTAACGGTTTAAAAAGC
>JANTGY010000239.1 GCA_024762695.1 Anaerolineae bacterium | reverse complement strand
GTCACCGGCGGCTGGACGGCCGTCGCTTTGGCCTTGCAGCCGCTCATCGAACAGGGCGAACTGCCGCCAGAAGTGATGCAGCGACAAATCGCCGCCATCAGCGTGGGACTGGTTGACGGCGTTCCGCTGCTTGATTTGGCTTATGAAGAGGATGTGCGGGCTGAAGTGGATTTTAATGTGGTGATGACGGCCGTCGGCGAACTGGTCGAGATACAAGGCACAGCCGAAAAAGCGCCTTTCCCCCGTTATCAACTGGACACATTGGTAGACTTGGCTGGGCAGGGCATCGCTGATTTACAAGCGGCGCAGTTGTCGGCAATTGGCGAACGGTAAACGGTTCACCGTTTACGGAATACGGATTACCGTTCTTCCCGACCATGCGCCAGCGCCCGTTTTTTCGCGGGGGCGGTCACAATCGCGTAGAAAAGTAATGGTGTGGTCGCCATCCCTAATCAAACACAACGGCAAGAATAAAAATGAATAAGCCTACTGAAATGGGCATTTTGCAACCTCCGCAATGATTTACTGCCAGGGGGTGTGCGCGGTGGTGTATTTACAGGGTAGTACGGCCGTTTCCCCCGCACAATAAACAGCCAGTGAATCCCCAGTGAAGAGCGCGTAATTGGTCAAACATTAAGCATAACTCTGGTATAATTCTCCCACCAATTCCACATTACTTGGATAAACTTGATGACTCGACCTGATTTTAGACATGAAGCAGAAACATTATTTGATGAAATGGTCGCCATGCGGCGCGATTTTCACCGTCACCCCGAACTTGGCTTTCAGGAAACGCGCACATCCCGTATTGTTGCCGAACGTTTGAACGAACTCGGCCTGGAAGTGCAGAACGGCATCGGACAAACCGGCGTTGTTGGCTTGCTGGAAGGAGCCAAACCAGGCCCCACCATTCTTCTGCGTTTCGATATGGATGCGCTGCCCATCCAGGAAGAAAGCGATCATGCTTATATTTCCCAAAATGGTGGGGTAATGCACGCCTGCGGCCATGACGGCCACACTTCAATGGGGCTAACCGTCGCTAAAATCATGTCCCAATACCAGGCGCAGATGGCGGGGACTCTCAAATTTATGTTCCAACCGGCCGAAGAGGGGCTAGGTGGCGCTTTTGCCATGATTGCTGGCGGCGTTTTGCGCGATCCAAAACCTGATGCGGCGCTGGCGATGCACGTTTGGACGCCGGAGCCGTTTGGCAACGTGCGCGTTGTGGAGGGGCCGTGCATGGCTTCTTCCAGCGTTTTCACCATCACGGTGCAGGGCAAAGGCGGTCATGGCGCGGCGCCCCACATGGCAATTGACCCGATTTTGGCCGGAGCGCATATCATCACCGCGCTGCAAAGCATCGTTAGCCGCAACGTGAATCCGCAAGACAGCGTGGTTGTTTCTATCGGGCAGTTTGACGCCGGAACGACGTTCAATGTGATTCCCGACCGCGCCGTCATCAAAGGAACGGTTCGCAGTTACAATGAAGAACTGCACCGGCAGGCCTATCGTCGTATTTTGGAGATGGCGACCGACATGGCTAAGGCGTTTCACTGCACGATTAACATGGAAACGATAGCGATTGTCGCCGCTGTGGTTAATGCGCCGGAGCCAACGGCCGTTGTCCGCAATGCGGCCGTCCAAATCATGGGCGAAGAAAACATCGTCGAACACCGCACGATGGCTTCGGAAGATATGGGCTACGTGTTAGAAGAAATCCCTGGCTGCTATTTCTTTATTGGCGCCGGGAATGACGCTGAATGTTCCTATCCCCACCATCATCCCAAATTCAACTTCGACGAACGAGCGATGATTGACGGCGTGGCGATTATGGCCCAGGCGGCAGCCAACTATGTCCTACATGATAATGAAAGCTGAATGCGAATGAAAGCTGAATGCTAATGAAAGCTGAATGCTAATGAAGACTGGTAACTATACCAGACTCTCTCGACTGTTATACCCGCCTTCGCGGGTATCCACGACATGGATTCCTGCCTTCGCAGGAATGACCTGTACAGTTACGAAGGCTGAATGATGAAAGATGAATTGAATCGCCAGTCTCTGGTCGCCAATCTCAAAGTTGTTTGTTTAGCTGGCGGCGTGGGCGGAGCCAAGTTGGCCGATGGGTTGGCCCACATTGTGCCGCCAGAGAATTTAACCATCATCGTCAACACGGGCGATGATTTCGAGCATTTGGGGCTGACCATTTGCCCCGATTTGGACACGGTGATGTACACGCTGGCCGGGGTCGCCAACACAGAAACGGGTTGGGGTCGGGCCGGGGAATCGTGGCGGGCGGTGGATGAAGCGGCTCGGTTAGGCGGGCCGGATTGGTTCCGCCTGGGCGATCTGGATTTGGCGACGCATTTAGTGCGGACGCAGATGTTGCGCGATGGGGAATCGTTAACGGCCGTTACCCGCCATCTCACCCATCATTTCAACATCCAACCCGCTCTCCTCCCCATGAGCGACCAGCCCGCGCCCACCATGATTGAAACCGACGATGGCACGCTGCCCTTCCAGACCTGGTTTGTCAAAGAACGCTGGCAGCCGCCGGTTAAACAAGTCGTTTTACCCGACGATGCGCGGGCCACCCCGGCGGTGATGAAGGCGTTAGAAAATGCCGATTTGGTCATCATCGCCCCGTCCAATCCCTTCGTCAGCATTGAGCCGATTTTGAACGTCTACCCCATCCGGGCCATGCTGATGGATTTGCCACAAGCTGTCGTTGCCGTTACGCCCATCATCGGCGGGCAGGCGGTCAAAGGCCCGGCCGCCAAAATGATGCAGGAACGCGGTTTGTCGGTCACGGCGGGCGCCGTCGCTGCGTATTACGGCGACTTGATCGACGGTTTTGTCTACGACCAACAGGACGAAGGCGCGCTGGACGGCCTGGACGCAGCTGGGTTATGCGTAGATACGTGGATGCGCGATCAATCTGATCGCATCCGTTTGGCGCAAGACGCATTGGCTTTTGCCGCCGAGTTAGGCAGTCGGTGACGAACATTCGGCATTCCGTGTGGGCCATTGTGCCCGTCAAAAGATTGCACGATAGCAAACGGCGCTTAGCCCATCTTTTGTCGGCGTCGGAACGGGCTGATTTGATTGATCGCTTTTTGGCGCATACGCTGACGGTGTTGGGTCAATCGAAGCCGATTGACCATGTTTTGGTTATTAGCGGCGATGAGCGGGCATTGGCGACCGCGCGCTTGCATGGGGCTGAAGCGTTGTTGGAGACGGCCGTTATCGGACTCAATCCCGCCATCACGCAAGCTGTGGATTATGCAGTGGAGGCAGGCGCAACGGCCGTTCTCATTCTGCCCGCCGATTTACCATTTATCGAAATCGAAGATGTGGCTATAATGGGTGGTAGTAAGGCTATTGGCCCCCACATCGTCATTTGTTCCGACGATAGAAACAATGGAACCAACGCCTTGTTCATCAGCCCGCCCGATAACTTCGACTTTTACTACGGGCCGGACAGTTTCCAACATCATTTACAGGAGGCCCGCCGGCGTGAACGCACAACCTACATCATCCAAGCGCCCGGCCTGGCTTTTGACCTCGACACAGAAGAGGATTGGAAAAAGTATCAATTGAGAATTGTCAATTATGAATTGTCAATTGACAATTAAAAAAAGGAGATTCCCATGTCCCAAGATCGCGTAGCCCTTTATTTACAAGATGCCCACTCTCTTCAGGAAGGCATTGAATTGGTGCAGTATGCCGAGGAAAAAGGTTTTGAAGCCGTCTGGCAGGCCGAAAGCCGTTTGGTGCGTGATGCCATTGTGCCGATGGCCGCCTTCGCTGCGACAACTAAGAAAATCAAAGTTGCCAGCGGCGTCACCAACAACTGGACGCGCAACATCGGATTGCTCGCTTCCACCTTCTTGACGTTGGACGATCTGGCGCCAGACCGCATTATCTGCGGCATTGGCGCCTGGTGGGATCCGCTCGCCAGCAAGGTAGGCATCAACCGACGTAAACCGCTTTCGGCCATGCGCGACACAGTGGAAGTACTGCGCCGTCTGCTCAATATGGAAAATGTTACCCATCACAGCGAGTTTCATCATGTGGACGGCATTCAGTTAGATGTGGTGTACGGCCGTAAAGAACCGCGCAACGTTCCCATCTACATCGGCGCCACCGGCATGAAAATGATGGAAATGACCGGGGAAGTGGCCGATGGCGCTTGCCTCAACTATCTCGTCAACCCGGCTTACAATCTGCGGGCGATGGACGCATTGGAACGCGGCGCCAAGAAGGCAGGCCGCTCCATTGACGACATTGACCGGCCGCAGTTGATGATTTGCTCGGTTGACCATGATCGCAAGAAAGCGTTAGATAAAGCCCGCTTCATGATGACCCAATATCTAGGCCAACAGCCGCACTTGATGAAAGCCAGCGGCGTTAGCCAGGATTTGCTGGACGAAATTCATAAAGTCCTCTCCTGGCCGGCCACTGACGATGATATTCGCAGCGCCATGCACCTGGTTCCCGACGAGGTGGTGCAAATGGCTACCGCCAGCGGCTCGCCGGATGAGGTGAAGGCCAAAGTGCGCGAATATGTGGATAATGGCTGTACTTGCCCCATCCTCTACCCATTGGGCGATGCCAAGTTGATGATTGATATTTTTGCCGACGGTTACAGCAATTAGAGCAAGAAGACAGAGACAGAGATAGAGCGAGAGAGGGAGGGTTCTCCTCCTCTCGTTTTTTATTGCTTAGTAAACGTTCGTTTTTAACTTAGCGCTTTGCCCTCACCCCAGCCCTCTCCCGAAGGGAGAGGGAGCAAGCTTCCCCTCCCTTCGGGAGGGGATTGAGGGGAGGGCAATAACCGCTAACTTATTTACGAACGGTCACTTAGGTGGTGTGATGGTTGAATTGGGAGAAACTGCCGTGCAGTCTGCATTAAAGACCAAATGGCTGGGCCGCGCCTATCGTTACTTTGCCGAAACTGCCTCAACAAATGACCTGCTAAAGGAACAGAGCGCGGCCGCTTTACCGGCAGGCGCTCTTTTTTTAACTGATTTTCAGAGCCGGGGACGAGGGCGGCTGAACCGGCGTTGGCTGGCGCCGGCCGGGTCGTCGCTGTTGTTGTCCATCCTGTTCCGCCCCAACTGGCCGCCAGCGCAAGCCCAATGGCTGACCATGTTAACCAGTCTCGCTGCCGCCGAGGCCGTTGAAGCGGCCACAGGGCTGACGGTTGGCGTGAAGTGGCCGAACGATCTGGTCATTCAGCAGGCGGGCGTCTGGCATAAGTTTAGCGGCTTGTTGTTAGAAGGGGAGATGGGGGAAGACGGCCGTCTCCACCAGGCTGTCATGGGCATTGGCGTCAATGTCAACATCTCCCCAACCGCACTGCCAGACGCCGTTACTCCGGCCACCAGTTTGCTGGCTGCCGTGGGGCGGCCTGTTGACCGACTGGCCCTGCTGGTAGATTTTTTGCAACGATTGGAAACGGGGTATGAAACGGCCGTGTCCGGCCAATCCCCCCATCCCGCCTGGAAAAAGCGGCAAATGATGCTCGGTCAGCGTGTTCAGGTTACTCAACTGGACACCGAACAACGCATCGTCGGTTTGGCGGAAGATACGGATGATTGGGGACGGCTGTTGGTGCGCGACGAGGCCGGACGCTTGCACGCCGTCGCTGCCGGAGATGTGACGCTTCGTTGAATGATGGATTAAAGGTCCAGGTCGGCAATGATTTGAGGGAGTTTTTGCCGGGCGGCTTTTTCGCCTAATTCAATGAAGTTCGCCGATTTAGAGAAGCTAAGAAAGCTGAAGTCGTCGATGGGGGGGACAATGAGACAGTCGGCATCGGCGACGCCGCCGCCGGAGTGCCGGATGAGGGTCTCGGTGGCGGAAAGGAGCAGCCCCAGCGCTCCCCAACGGCCGTCGTACTCTGGGGCGAACAAGTCCACGCCAATCACATAATCGGCTCCCAATTCGCGGACGACATCAACGGGGAGATTGTTGGATATGCCGCCATCGCAGAGCAAACGGCCGTCTATCTCCACCGGCGTTACGGCTCCGGGGACAGAACTGCTGGCGCGTACGGCCGTTGCCAGACGACCTTTGCGTTGGGCAACGCTTTCCCCGGTGTAAACATCGGTGGCAACAGAGGCAAAAGGGATTGCCAAATCACGAATATCCAGTTCGCCCACAAAACTTTCCAGCCAGGGTTCCATGCGGTCAAAACTAATCAAGCCGCGACGCGGCCAAACAGGGGAAGCGATTTGCCGCCAGTTCATTTGGGATGACATTTCGCGCATTTGGGCGGCGTCCAGACCGGCGCAGTAGGCGGCTCCAATGATGGAGCCGGCGCTGGTTCCGGCCACGCAATGAATGGGTATGTTGGCTTCTTCCAGCGCGGCGAGAACGCCGATGTGCGCCGCCCCGCGGGCTACGCCGCCGCCCAAAGCCAAACCGATTCGGGGACGGCCGTTTTCAAATTGCATAACTTCTGCTTTTTAATAATTGGGTAATCAGGTAATTGGTAATTTCTTAATTACCCAATTACAAATTACAAATTACAAATTACAAATTAC
>JANTGY010000238.1 GCA_024762695.1 Anaerolineae bacterium | reverse complement strand
AGGGCACGGCCGTTGCCGAGGGTACGGCCGTCGGCAGTTGGGTGTCAACCGGCAGGGGTGTCCAGGTGGGAGTCAGGGTGGGCGTAGGCGGGATAGGCGTGAGAGTTGGGGCCAAAGCTACGGTCAGGTCTGTGCCTTGAAAGCGCAAAACCAACGCCCCTAAAACGATGATGATGACGGCAGAAACGGCCGTCATCCAAAACACAACCGGCGCCTCCCGCTCCCGCATCACCGACTCAAACACGGCAGGGATTTCTTCTGGAGAAGGATCGGGCAAGACCGGCATTGGCGTAGGAGAGGAGACGGCTGTTTTGGGGGCAACGGCCGTTTCCGCCAACGCTTGACCGCACATCAAGCAGCGATCAGCCCCAGGTTCAACAACGCTGTCGCAGTGCGGACAACGCGATTGCTCCTCTGGTCGTTCAGCCGATATTTCCGAAAAATCACTCATTCGTAAGCGCCATTCCACCAAAATGGGAGGATTCTGTATAACATTTGTAATGGTCATCAATAGCTTGGACCGCAAAAAGCGCGAAGAACACAAGGATTTCTCCTAAATCTCTCTGTGAAACTCTGTGTCTTCTCTGCAAATCTCTGCGTAACATTTTCTTGACCATTTCAGATTCTGTGTAACATGGATGATAACGAGTAGCGTCGTGTAACCAAAAAGGTAAAATCATCATCAAACAAATGGCAATATGATGGGAAGTTTGGCGCACCCCGCCAACACAACGTATAACCATTGCCAAAACGAGGCATTATACCAAAAGCGATGAGCATCATACAACCGACACTCAGCCCCGTCCAAGAAAACGGGGAGACAACTGAAAAGCATTGGTGGCAAAAAGATAACGCCGATGATACGTGCGCCGCCGCACTTAAACCAGGCGATGCCTGCCCCAGCTGCATTGTGGGAACGCTGGATTACGATGGGTTGTTTCTGCTCACATGCGATCAGTGCGGTAAGGTAGCCGAAGGCGGCGTATTCACTTGATAGGTTCCCCAAGAAAGGCGTGCCCTTTCCAAGCGGTGAACAAAACAATCAACAAGACAAGGAGACTTTTTTTATGGATGCAACAATGAAATGGAACGGCCGTATGCACTTCACAGCCACATCAGACAGCGGACATGACGTCATTCTAGACGCCGATCCCTCCGTGGGCGGCGACGACCAGGGTTCACGCCCAATGGAACTCATTCTGGAAGGATTGATCGGCTGCACAGCGATGGACGTCATCTCCATCATGCGCAAAAAACGGCAAAATGTCACCGGCTTCGAAGTCACCGCCCACGCCGAACGCGCCGATAAACATCCCAAAGTTTTCACATCCATCGCCATAAAATACACCTTTTGGGGCAAAGAGATTGACCCGAAAGCTGTTGAACGCTCCATCGAACTATCAGAAAAAATCTACTGTCCGGCTCAAGCCATGCTAGCCCCAATTATCCCCATCAACCTGACCTACGAAATTATCGAAGCATAGCCGCCGACGGGCGAAGGTGTGGGCCTCATTTAGAGCGCGCCCACACCCGCGCCCCCTCCTCCCGCCTTCATGTCGCCACCCCCAGTTTTTCGTGCTATTTCTGCCTCAAATTCATGACATTTGTCACTACCCCCACCTCTTTAATTAACACATAATACAAGTAAAGTTGTTATTCAAAACAATCAGAGATGATTTAGCTAATTTTCGACACTATTTCAACGGGTTGTTACCAACTTTACTTAATATGGAAGCGGATCATTAACAACAAGGAACAACGGGCTGTCCGGTGTTCCTTGTTTGCTTAATGCAGTATAAAAAAATCGTCCACAATAACCGTATCAGGGACGACAATATAAGGAGTGACTTATGGCAAAAGGACGCGTTGTAATTGATGTAGAGCGCTGTAAAGGATGCGAGTTGTGCATTCAGGCCTGCCCACAAGATGTTTTGACCTTATCCGACGAATTTAACAGCAAGGGTTATCGCCCTGTCTTCCTGATGGAGCATGAAAACGAATGCACCGGCTGCGCTTTATGCGCGGTAGCTTGCCCGGACGCTTGCATCACCGTGTATCGCGAAATTCCACAGAAAAAAGCCCGCCCGGCGCCCAGCGCGGCGGCCGCCGATTAACTTGTACGACGACGAGGCCATCCCCACAATGGCCCTCGCATCGCTATTCCCACATCGCGCAGAGTGCGCCAGCCGCTTGGTTAATTCGACTCCTCTCTGCCCGTTGTAAATGAACGGAGAAACCTAAATGGCAAAAGAATTATTAAAAGGCAATGTGGCTATCGCCGAAGCCGCCATTCGCGCCGGCTGCGAAGCATACTTTGGCTACCCCATCACGCCGCAAACAGAATTATTAGAACACATGTCAAAACGGATGCCGGAGCTGGGGCGCACATTCCTCCAGGCCGAAAGTGAAGTCGCCGCTGTGAACATGGTGTACGGAGCCGCATCGGCCGGCGTCCGCGTGATGACGTCTTCCAGCAGCCCCGGCATCAGCTTAATGCAAGAAGGGTTAAGCTACATCGCCGGCTCTGAAGTGCCCGCCGTTTTTGTGGACGTGATGCGCGGCGGGCCTGGATTGGGCAATATCCAGCCCTCGCAGTCTGACTATAACCAGGTCACTAAAACAGCCGGACACGGCGACTATCACCCCATCGTCCTGGCTCCCTCCACCATTCAAGAAGCGATCGATTTGATGGTCTTATCCTTCGATTTGGCCGATAAGTACCGCACGATTGTTTTCATGGTGCTGGATGGCGCAATTGGGCAAATGATGGAACCGGCGGAACTGCCTCCCATGCGCGAACTGCCAACGGAACGGCCGTCATGGGCATTAACAGGCAAAGGCAATCGAGACAAAAACATCGTCACCTCCATTCGGCTGGGCGCGCAGCCATTGGCCGATTTCAACGACATTCTGCAAGAAAAACTGGCGGTCATTGAGAAAAATGAACTGCGGTACGATGAACTCTACACCGACGATGCCGAATTGGTGATTGTGGCTTATGGAACAGCGGCGCGGGTGGCGCACACGGCCGTAAAACGCCTACGCGAAGAAAATATCCCCGTCGGCCTCTTCCGCCCCATTAGCTTATGGCCCTTCCCCTACCAACGGCTGGGCGAACTAGCCGACCGCGTTCCCACCTTCCTCAGCGTGGAAATGAACGCCGGACAGATGATTCATGATGTGCGCGAAGCGGTAGGCCGCGACGTTGAGCTAGACTTCTTCGGACGTCCAGGCGGCATCATACCGCTGCCGGAAGAGGTAGAAGATAAAGTGCGCGCTATGTGGCGGCAGCAAGAGTTGGCCGCGCAAATCAATTAGGAGGGCAAACATGGCAACATTAGCATTTCAACAATCCGAGGACAAAGTCCTCAAACCAATAGAAAAACTGGTGTACGAACGGCCGCACGCGCTGGATGAAACCCACACCCATTACTGCCCAGGCTGTACGCACGGCATTGCCCATCGGCTGGTTGCCGAGGTTTTAGATGAATTAGGCGTACAAGAAAAGGCAATTTTAGTTGCGCCCGTAGGCTGCTCTGTATTGGCTTACAACTACTTTGATGTGGACGGGGCTGAAGCGGCGCACGGCCGTGCGCCGGCCATGGCCACCGGTCTCAAGCGCGTCAACCCCGACAGCGTCGTCTTCACCTACCAGGGCGATGGCGACCTGGCTTCCATCGGTATTGCCGAAGTGATTCATGCGGCCGTGCGCGGCGAAAAAATCACCGTCATCTTCATCAACAACGCTATTTATGGCATGACGGGCGGCCAAATGGCCCCCACGACCATTGAAGGGCAAGTAACAACCTCATCCCCTCTGGGCCGCGACGTGGCCGCCACCGGCTTCCCCATGCACATCGCCGAACTGCTTTCCGGGCTTCCGGGAACGGTGTACAGTGTACGCCGCAGTTTGCACGATACACGCCACATCATTCAGGCCAAAAAGGCGATCAAGATCGCCTTTGAAGCCCAATTACAAGGCTTGGGTTTCAGCATCGTTGAACTGCTCTCTTCGTGTCCCACCAACTGGGGCATGACGCCCACCGACGCCCTCGACTGGGTACGAGACAGCATGGTTCCGCAATACCCGTTGGGCGATTACAAGGTGGTTGACGAGCTAAAAAGAAAACGAGGAAGAAAGTAACAAAGTTGCAAAGTAGCGGAGTCGCTTCGCAACCCCGCTACCCCGCCACTTCGCAACCTCGCTCAAGGAGATTCCCACATGACAACACCCTGGAACCGTCGTTACGCCCAGCGCATGCAAGGAATGAGCAGTTCGGTCATTCGTGAATTGCTTAAACTGACCCAAAAACCAGATATTATTTCATTTGCAGGCGGACTGCCGGCCCCGGAGATTTTTCCGGTGAAGGAGTTTGAAACGGCCGTAACCCATATCCTGCAAACACAAGGCTCTCAAGCGCTGCAATACAGCCCCACCGAAGGCTACCCGCCCCTACGTCAATTCATCGCCGAAAAAATGTCCCGCTACGGCATCGAAGCCACAATGGATAACATCCTCATCACCAGCGGCGCGCAGCAAGCGCTCGACCTCATTGGGCGCATTATGATCGATCCGGGCGATGTTGTTCTGACTGAAAGCCCCACCTACTTGGGCGCGCTGCAAGCCTGGAAAGCGTACCAGGCTGAATTTGTATCCGTCCCCGTTGACCACGATGGCATCTGCGTTGACGACCGGCTGGAAGAAGCGCTGCGGGCCGGGCCAAAATTTATGTATATTCTGCCCAACTTCCAAAATCCGGCAGGGGTCACATTGTCTTTGGAACGTCGGCAAACATTAGTACAAATCGCCGACCAGTATGGTATTCCGCTCATCGAGGACGATCCGTATGGCGATTTGCGGTTTGAAGGCGAACATTTGCCGCCATTGGTAGCATTGGACGCCGAATTACAGGCCAAGCGTCCCAACAAAACAAACGACAACGGGTTCTATCGCGGCGATGTCATTTACCTGGGCACGTTCTCTAAAACGCTGGCTCCCGGCTTACGTCTGGGCTGGATGTTCGCCCCGCGTGATGTCGTTAAAAGCTGCGTAACAGCCAAACAAGGAGCCGATTTGCACACCAGCTCGCTGACGCAAATGTTGGCTTACGAAGTGGTAAAAGATGGGTTCCTGGACAAGCATAAACAGGTTATTCGCCGCGTTTACCGGGAACGGCGCGATGTGATGTTGGCGGCAATGGAAAAGTATTTCCCGCCATCGGTGACATGGACACATCCCCAAGGCGGCCTATTTTTGTGGGTAACGATGCCTGAGGAATTGGATGCAACGGCCGTTCTGGAAAAAGCTATCGCTAACAAAGTAGCCTTTGTCCCCGGCACTGCATTCCATCCCGATGGCGGCGGGCATAACACCGGCCGTTTCAACTTCTCCAACGCCAAACCGGAAGAGATTGAAATTGGTATCCAACGGTTGGGCAAGGTATTGGCGGACGAGATGGCGCGACTGAATAGCAAGCCGGCGTTGGAAATGGCGTAAAATATGGTACGTCATACGTCTTGCGTCTTGCGTCGCACGCGAAATTGAATGACGCAAGACAAAATGACGCTTGACACAAAAAGACTTTGAAGGAAAAACTATGGAAACCTCAATTATTATTGCCGGATTTGGCGGCCAGGGCGTTTTGTTTGCCGGGCAATTGTTAACTTATGCGGGCATGGATCAAGGGCGACACGTAACCTGGATTCCCTCTTACGGCCCCGAAATGCGCGGCGGCACGGCGAACTGCACGGTCATCATCAGCGACGATGAGATTGGCGCGCCGACAGTGGCCCGCCCCGATGTAGCGGTAGCGCTCAATCTGCCATCGTTTGAAAAGTATGAGCCGCTGGTTAAACCGGGCGGCGTGCTCATCGTCAATAAATCGCTCATTTCTGAACAATCGGAACGAACGGATATTGCCATTGTGGAGGTCCGGGCCAATCGGATTGCTAAAGAGTTTGGCTCGGTGAAGATGGCCAATATGGCGGCGTTGGGGGCGTTGTTGGCAAAACGGCCGTTATTCTCCCTCGACGACTTGCTGCAAACACTGCACGACCATCTGCCCAAGCGCAAACACAATTTGCTTGAAGCCAATAAATTAGTTTTGCAACATGGGTATGAAGTGGGGATGGAAACGGCCGTTCCCGCTTAAAGAGAGCTGCTAGATTGTCATTCCTGCGCAGACAGGAATCCACTTGATGGATACCCGCCTGCGCGGGTATGACATCCCGAGAAATTTAATAATTGCAAGCAAGGGAGAACGTGTTCTCCCTTGCTTCGTTTCACAATACCAACGCGGCCAAAAACACGGCCGTTTCCTCCGCAATCTTCTCCCAGGAAAATAAACCGGCAACCTGCGCCGCCCCAGCCCCCAATTTAGCGCGCAAAGTTATATCCGATTCAAGGTCGTGGACGGCCTGGGCCAATGCTGGCGCATTGTCGGGAGGGGTAAAATACACATTTTCGCCATGAATGAGTTCGGGCGTTGGCATTGTGGGCTGGGTGGTGATGAGTGGACGGCCGTGCGCCAAAGCGGCCATCAACGTTCCCCGGCGTAAAGAAACGCCATCGCGGTAAGGCATCGCCAT
>JANTGY010000237.1 GCA_024762695.1 Anaerolineae bacterium | reverse complement strand
TTCGCGCCCCGCGCGGGCAATACTGACGAATTTGTTATGAGTTTGGAAAAATCGTGACACCGATGTTGCGCGGCGCGCAACATCGGTGTATTATTTTTAGTGTATGATCAAGTCGTTCAAACACAAGGGGTTGAAAAAGTTTTATGAAACGGGCAGTGTTGCCGACATACGGCCAACACACAAACAAAAAATCAGAATGCGTCTCACCGCTTTGGACACCGCTACCGTGATTGAAGATATGGATTTACCCGGTTTTCGATTACACTCGCTAAAGGGACAAAGAAAAGGTTTATGGGCGATTGACGTCAACAAAAACTGGCGCATCACATTTGAATTTGTTGATGGCAATGCCTATATTGTCAATTATGAGGATTATCACTAATGCGTATGCATAACCCACCCCATCCCGGCGAATTTATTCGTGAAGTCTATCTTGAACCGCTGCGCGTAAGCTATCGTACCGTCGCTGCCAACCTGAAAGTTTCTCCTTCCACATTTAGCCGCTTGATCAATGGGCAAAGTAATATCAGCCCTGAAATGGCGCTGCGTCTGTCCAAAACATTGGGGCGTTCTCCTGAAAGCTGGTTAGCTATGCAAAATAATTATGATTTGTGGCAAGCAAGAAAGAAATTCAACCTTGATGCGGTTGAGAAACTGGCTGTTGCTACCTAATCCCACCGTTATCCCCCCACGACATCTTCTCTGCGCCCACCGCATTCCTCAACATTCGTCCTAATCGTCATATTCAGGCCATAAGGAGTCCCATGAAAAAACAGGCCGAAGAGCTTACGATTTATCGCAGTCGGCGGGTGTTGTTTGATGAGGCATCCGCGTTGTACGACGAGGTTCGACCGGGCTACCCGAAGGCGTTGGTTAAGGATGTGATTGCGTTATCGGGGATTGGGGAGAACGGCCGTATCTTACCATTCTCTTCCATGCCCCAGTCGTCAAATAAACTGCAAAAACGTTAATTCCACCAAGATGTGGCGGCATTCAGCCATAACAACCTGGATAGGTACGTTTAGACAACAAAAAGCCCTGGTTTTATTGCCAAAACCAGGGCTTTTCTGTTTCTCATTTACGGCCGTCTTTACGGCGAACTTGAAATCAATGGGAGGAATACCTTAAACTGTTCCACCGTGATATTGACCATCGCGCCAGTCAGCGCATAATCCGTTCCGTCAGAGGCCGTCCAGGCAAAGCTGGTATCGCCGTTCCAGTTCGTATCGGGGGTGAAGGTTAATTGGCCCAAGTTGGCGGCGGCGATTTCCTGGTTGATGGCAACGGCCGTGCCATTCAACGCCAGTTCTCCATTTGCCGGCAGCGACGTAATCTTAACCGTCGCCAAACTGTCGCTTTCCACATCGGTGAACGCGCTTGTGAAATCAACGGCCGTAAACGCAATCACCGCGTTAATCTGGCCGCTCACCGCCACCGCTGCCACCGTCGGCGCATCGTTGATGGGATTCACCGTAATTACAAACGTTTGTGGGGCAGACGTGTCGGCGCCACTGTTGGCCGTGCCGCCATCATCTGACAGCGTAACCGTTACCGTAGCGCTGCCATGCGCGTCGTCGGCCGGCGTATACGTGAGGTCGCCAGTTACCGCGTCAATAGCCGGTTGGCTGGCAAACAAGGTCGCGTTGTCATTCGAAGCGTTAAAAGTTAACGTTTGACCCGATTCGGTGGGCGAGCCGGCATCCATTGCCGTCGCCCAACCAGCAACCGTTTGTAGTCCAGCGTCTTCATCAACCGTCTGATCAGCGCCTTTCGTGAACGTAGGCGCGTCATTGACAAACGTCACCGTAATTGTAAAAGTTTGCGGAGCCGATTCGTCGCTGCCGCCATTGATTGTGCCGCCATCATCGCTCAGCGTCACCGTAATTAGCGCGGTGTCGCCGCTGCCGCCCAGCGCGGTGAAGGTTAAATCGCCGCTGCTAGAGTCAATGGCTGGCAAAACGCTGAAGATGGCATCGTTGTTGGTGGACACATTGAAGGTCAAGCCCTGGCCGTTTTCATCGGCTGGTCCGGCGCTGATGTTGGTCGCCCAACCGGCCTCAGTCGTTCCGCTGGCGGCAAACTCTTCATCCACGAACAACTCAGCGCCAACAGTGAAGGAGGGGGCGTCGTTAACGGCCGTTACCTCAATCACAAAACTCTGCGTTCCCGACGTATCATCACCGTTGAATGCTGTGCCGCCATGATCCTGCATCTCCACCGTCACCGTCGCGCTGCCATTGGCGTCAGCCGCCGGCGTGTACGTTAGATGACCGTTCGCATCGATGGCTGGCAGCGCAGCGAACAACGCGTCGTTATCCGTCGTCACATTAAACTGCCACGTTTGCGCTGATTCGTCGGCCGGGCCAGGCGACATATTCGTCGCCCAATTACTCTTCGTTTGCGCTCCGGCATCTTCCTTCACCGACTGATTGGCGCCCTTTGTAAACGAAGGCGGATCATTAACCGGATTGACCGTGATGACAAAGCTGTACAAACCAGACATATCGTCATCGCCAGGTAAAATTGTGCCGCCATTATCTTGCACTGAGAACGTCACCGTCGCGCTGCCGCTGGCGTCATCGGCTGGTGTGAAGGCTAATTCGCCTGTCCCCAGGTTGATGCTGGGCGGATCGGCAAAGAGCGCATTATTATCATTGGTTAAGCCCACCAAAAACACGCTTTGTCCACTTTCATCGGCCGGGCCAGCGCTGACATTAGTCGCCCATCCAAGATAGGATTGCGGGCCGGCGTCCTCATTTACCGTGGGCGCGGCGCCGATGGTGAGCGACGGCGGATCATTCAAAGCGGTTACGTCAATCGTAAACGTCTGCGCCGGCGATGTGTTTACGCCGCCATTGGCAAGAGAGCCATCATCTTGCGCCCGAACAAAAACGGTCGCGCTGCCATTGGCATCACTGGCCAGCGTGTAGGAAAGGGCGTTGCTGGCGTTGATCATCGGCCCTGCGGCGAATAAGGAGTCGTTGGTTGTGGTGATGGCAAACGTTACGGTTTGTCCCGATTCATTGGCCGGGCCAGGGCTGGAGCCGGTAATAAACCCGCTGACAACCTTGGCGCCGTCATCTTCCATATCCGATTGATTGGGAGATGCCGTCATCGTAAATGATGGCGCGTCGTTCACTGAGTTAATGGTCAAGGTAAAAACATACGGGTCCGACACATTAGCGCCGCCGCCGTCATCGGACAGCGTTGCCGTCACCGTAACCGAGCCAAATAAATCTGGCAGAGATTCAAAAGTTAAGTCGCCAGAGATAACGCTGATGGACGGCGGTGTTTTGAAAAGCAAATTATTAGACGTTTGTACGCCAAATTCAATAGTCTGCGTCTCATTCGGGCCGGCGGAGATGTTCGTCGCCCAGGCAGCGATGGTGGTCGCCCCGGCGTCTTCGTTCACCGCCTGATTGCCGCCGCCAGTGAAGGTGGGGGTGTCGTTTACGCCATTCACAGTAATGGAGAAAGTCTGAGCGGCGGAAGTATCGACGCCGCCGTTTGCCGTCAATCCATCATCATGGGCGCGTACTGAGACAACGGCCGTGCCAAATTGATTGGCCGCTAACGTATAAGACAGCGTCCCACTGGCATCAATCCCCGGCTGAACCGAGAATAAACCCGTGTTGTCATTGCTGACCAGGAAATCAACCGTTTGAATAGCATCCTCATTCGGCCCGGCGCTCCAGCCCGTTACCATCCCAGCCACAGTATGCAATCCGGTGTCTTCAGTGACCGTCTGATTGGGACTTGCTTTGAGCGTGAATGAAGGCGCGTCGTTCACGTTGGCGATGGCGATGTTGACAAGCGCATCCGAAGCGGCATAGTTCAAACCGTCTTGCCCATTCCAACCAAAGCTGGTGTCGCCAAACCAATCGGTGTCCGGCGTAAACGTCAGATTGCCCAGGAGAGCGGTAAGGATTTCATCATTAGCGGAAACCGCAACGCCGCTCAGTTTTAAAGTTCCATTGGCAGGCAGCGAAGTGATTTTCACTTGTATCAAACTATCCCCGTCGGGGTCGTTAAAGCTGTCGCTAAAATTAGCGCTGGTGAAGGTAATATCAGCGCCTTCATTGCCTGATTTGGCGATATTGGTCAGGGTCGGCGGGTTATTTTGCGATTCGTAACGCGCGGCGGCGAAGTTCATGCGCCCCAAAGAAAGAGGGACATCAGTCTGGCCAACGACGACGATTTTGTCGCCATGAATCGCAATTGCGTTGCCTTGATCCTGACTATTGTCGTTACCGCCCGCTTCCACTGTGCCGATGTCGGTCGTGACAATGCCGCCTGTGCCAAAGGTCGTATCCAGCGAGCCGTCGCTGTTGTAGCGAATCAAGTGAAAATCTTCTTTGGTGGTTACGCCGGAGCTAAAACCAGCGACCACAAATTTATCGGTGGCCTGAACGGCAAGGCCGTAAGCCCAGTCTGTACCGGCATTGGCCGTAACGACGGTGCCTCCCGTGCCGAAGGTATTATCCAATACGCCATCAACAGAGAACCGGGCCAGCGCGTAATCTTCGACGTTGGTCGCATCTCCCGTTTCAGCATACCCGGCCATGACCAGGCCGCCGTCGGATTGTACGCCCAGGCCAAAAGCGCGATCATTTTGGAAGCCGCTGGGGTCGGCGAAATTTTTGCCGCTAAACCCAAAGGTTGTATCCAAGACGCCGTTAGTTGTAAAGCGGGCAATGGAAAAATCTTCATGATCGCCCCGGTCGGTGAATCCGCCGAGGACGATTTTACCGCTGGGTTGGATGACCAGAGCGCGGGCGGTGTCGGGTCGGCCTGGGCCATCGAGGTTGGCGGTGACGTAGCCAACGCCATTAAAGGAGCTATCTAAAGAGCCGTCGGCTTCGTTTAATCGGGCGACGGCGAAGTCGCCGTCAACCGTACCGGCAACGATGATTTGCCCATCTGTTTGGATGGCGACGGCCGTTGCTTCGGCCACTGTTCCGCCTAACGCATGGGAGAAGATACCGCTGCTGCCAAAACCGGCATCCAAAACGCCGCTGCTGCTGTAACGGGCAACGACAAAAGCGGCGGGGGCGCCGCCCGCTGTCTCGCTGTACCCGGCGACGATGATATTGCCACTGCTATCAAGGGCGACAGCTTGGGCAATATCGACATTAGCCGTAACGGTTGTCGTTACAATGCCGCCAGCGCCAAAAGTACCGTCTAAAGCGCCCAAGTTTGTGTAGCGAATGACGCCAAAATCGCCCGCGCTTTCGCCGACGACAACGACTTTGTCGTCGGCTGGCTGAATGGCAACGCCATAAGCGGTGTCGTTGCCGCCGCTTAAATCGGTATAGGCCGTACCGCCGTCAAAAGTGGTGTCTAAATCGCCTGGCGATAAAGCAGAGACAATGCCAATATACCCTAATAAGATAATGCCAATACTTAAAATAATGAATGCAGGCAGTGTTGGGTTTTGTCGAAAACTCAGGCGATTGAATAGTTTTTTACTCATTTTTTTCTCCTTTTTCTGGCAGCGAGGTAACGGTAGAAATGGTTAGCGAGCGCCATTGAGCGGCAGCATACGCTGAGGCAAATAGCTGCGTGGGGGCAGATAATGATGGCGGCGGAACGGCCGTTTTCCGGCGACGCAGCGCGTAAACAGCCGTGATAAATGTCAAAGCCCCTAATCCAAGCAGCCCCACCCCTGTTAAAATTGGTTCTAATGGTTGATTGGAGACGATAAGTTCCCGCGCTTCAACGGCCGGCGGCACGACCCATATGAATTGAGCAACCGTGTCTTCCATGCCGCTGCGACGCACCGCAACTTCTACCAGCCAGTCTCCGGGCAAGCTAAAATAGCTGCCACCGATGTGATACTCCCCTTCGCTGATTTCCTGGGCGTCTACGGCCGTTGTGCCGTTATCTTCGTCCAGGTTTGTCAGGCGTACAATAACCCGCAACACCTCGGCCGGAGCCGGGCGGCGGGCGCTGGTAGCGCGAATCAGAAAAACATTTTGCCCTGGCGTGTTTGGTTTAGCGGAAAATGAGATGAGCATGTCGTCAACCGAATCAGTCATAGAATCCAGCAATCGACCTCGGTCAAAGGGGATGAATTCGGGGCCTTGTGGAGCGGCCGCAGCTGTTACCAAACCGGCCGCCAGCAAAACAAGTACGCCAATGCTCGCTTCAATCATTACAAGCTGAGGCAAACGGCTTAACGACAGCGGCGTCCAGCCCTGGGGACGGCGCAGCAGGCGGGCCAACGGCGCCGCCGCGCGGGGATGCAGCAGCATCGCATTCAACAGACCGACAACGCCCATGCCTAACATCAACCCAATCTTGCTCAAAAGCGCTTGTCCATAAAACACGCTAATCAAGGCGTCAACGGTGGCGACTTGCCGGCCAGTGTTGTAGACGCCGGTTAAGATGATGAGAGCGACGCTAAACGCGGCCAAACGGCCGAACGCGCCCCATCCGGCGCGGGCCAGGGCGGTAAATTGTTGGCGGTCGCGGCGCAAAAGGGGCAGCAGCCCGGTCATCAAAGCGAAGAGGCCGCCCAGCCACAGACCAACGCCGATGAGGTGCAGGGCGTCTACGGCGACGGCCAGGTTGGTGTACCGGGCAACGGCCGCTGCATGGCT
>JANTGY010000236.1 GCA_024762695.1 Anaerolineae bacterium | reverse complement strand
CCCCAAAAATTGAAAAACCCCACTCCCCTTGGCGTCGCCAGGCGCGCAGCGCCGAGGCGACGCCCCTAAAGATTGGTCATTAGGATTTGAAGCGTACAAGTTTTTTATGAGTTTGGAAAGACCCCGATTTTAGGCGAGAAATGATTGACTTCATTTAATGCCTGCATTATACTGTCGATATATGCAGGCATTTTATTTGAGGTGAAATGATGAAACAATTGACCGTGCGCGGCGTGAAAAATGATTTACATAACGCGCTAAAATCGGAAGCAGCCCGACGCGGTATGAGTGTCAATCGGGTTGTTCTGGCTCTCTTACGCGAAGCAGTTGGTCTGGCTAATGGCAGTCAACAAAGAAGGGTTGTATTTGATGACCTGGATCGTCTGGCTGGAACCTGGACCGACGAGGAAGCGGCGAAATTTGAGAGCGAATTGGCATCGCAGCGCGTTATTGATGCGGGGTTATGGCAATGACGCCTTTGATGTTGGATACGTCGGCTTACGCAGCCTTCAAGCGCGGACATCCAAAAGCTGTTGACGCGCTGCGAACAGCGGCAACGATATTGCTGCCGATTGTTGTGTTGGGTGAATTATTAGCCGGTTTTGAGGCCGGAAATCGACGCGAGAAGAACCGAGAAGAGTTGCAGCGTTTTCTGCAAAGCGGCCGCGTGCGCCTGGTTCCCACTGGTGAGGGGACGGCCGAACGGTACGCATTGATTTATGCTTATTTGCGCGAAAACGGCCGTCCCATCCCCACCAATGATTTATGGATTGCCGCTGCAACCATGGAACAGAGCGCTCTCTTGTTAACGGCCGATTCCCATTTTCTTAATCTGCCGCAGATATTGATTGATTTTTTGTCGTAGCGGCATTTTGCGCGCATTGTTTAGACGGGCGCTTGCAATATAAATGGCCTGTTCGTTTATCAACGGGCAGGTCATTTTTACTTTCCAACTATCCGACTAATGAGTTAGCCTCGCCGGTTGAGCGCCATAATTGTCGTAAATCGTGATAACAGTGCGGCCATCCAGGTCAAGAACCATCGTCGAATCGAGTAATCCAAGGAATTGTTTGCGTGTGGGCTTCTTTTTGGGTTTGTCCTGGCGGTTTAGGCTAACTTTGATGACGTTGTTTTGTTTTTGGCGACGGCCGTTTTGGAACAAAAAGTCAACATCGCTCAGGCTGAAATCCCGTTCGATCATCCGACTAAAAGCGTGATTGGTGAGGCAGGGGCTGCGGTAGAGTGAAAGCTGTTGTTTCATGACAAGTCTCCATTTTGTGTGATACAAACAAAGGAGTCTTGTCGGCGGCGATTTTACGATGTGCGGCGCGTTGGTGTGCGGTTGTTTAAGTACAAATGGGCAATGCCCCTTTGTCTGTGTCTTAATCTTTTCTTGCCGGAAAAGATGAATGATTGTTTGGCTGTAGGATATAGGAGTTAACGGCCGTTTAGAATACTCCATCTTGGTAAAAGAAATGTTATTTTGGTAGTAGACATAAAAATACCCTATTAGGATTATTGAGGCCCATTCATAACCCTTTTGGGATTGCCTTCCCTATTTATGAGAAATTATGGGACAAAAAGATGTTTTGGCGACGCGGCGGAATCATCCAAATGGATTATCGTCTCAAATTTTGCGGTTGAAGTAAGCTGGAAAAGCGCCCATATCTTCCGATTTTGGCGAAAATAGTAAAAAAAACGCATATTTTGCGGTACAATTCTGTTTCTTGCATCTTGTTGTCGGCGGCGCGATGAGCGACTATCCGCTTACTTGACTAAACGGCGATCCGATTAAAGGAGTAGAGATGACTGACGCGATTGTTGCCGAAGGGTTGACCTATAGCTATGGTCAATTGCTCGCAGTAGATAGCATTAGTTTCAATGTAGCTGAAGGCGAAATTTTAGGTTTCTTGGGGCCGAATGGGGCCGGCAAATCAACGACGGTTAAGATGTTGACCGGTCAACTCCAGCCCAAAGCGGGTCAAGCCACCTTGTTGGGGCTGGATGTGGTTAAAAAGCCCAAAAAGGTACAAGAACACATCGGCGTTTGCTTTGAATTGACTAATTTATACGAGCAGATGAGCGCCGCAGAGAATTTGAAGCTGTTTGCCCGGCTCTTTGGCGTCAAAAATTTTGATGCCGACGCTTTGCTGAAACGCGTTGGCCTGGACGGCCGTGGCGGCGACCGCGTCGAAACCTACTCCAAAGGGATGAAACAGCGGTTGATGGTGGCCCGTTCCCTGGTCAATACGCCGCGCATCCTGTTTTTGGACGAGCCGACAGAAGGTTTAGACCCCACCTCCTCGGCGGCGATTCGCCGGGTGATTTTGGAAGAGCGGGAGCGAGGGGCGACAATTTTTTTGACGACGCACGACATGGTGGAAGCGGATAAATTATCGGATCGGGTGGCCTTCATTGATAAGGGCAAAATCGTGGCTCTAGATACGCCGCACGCGCTGAAACAGCGGTACGGCAAACGCATGATCAAGGCCGAAATCGCTAAAAATGGCGGGCTGGAGTACCGCGAAATCGTGTTGGATCGGGATGAAACGGCCGCCGACGTGGCGGCCCTCTTTAGCGATGAGAAAGTCATCACGCTGCACAGCGAAGAAGCGACGCTGGAAGACATCTTCATGCAGATTACGGGACGAGGACTGGTCTGATGAACTGGCAAATGATCAGCGCTCTGATCGTCAAAGATTTAAATCTCTATTTCAAAAATCAGTTTTTCGCCCTGGTGACGGTACTGGGTATTGTCGCTTACGCCGCCATTTATTTCATTATGCCCACAACGGTGGATGAAACGTTGGCGATAGGCATTTTTGCGCCGGGCCTTACTAATCCGCTTGTGGAGGAGTTGGCCGCTGAAGGATTGATTCTGAATCAATTTGACTCCGAAGCGGCATTGAAAACGGCCGTTCTCGAGAAAGAATATCCTGTAGGCGTGGCTGTGGCGCCTGATTTTATGCAAAAGCTGGCCGCCGATGAGAAGCCGGCGGTGAATATCTATGTCGCCAATGATGTGCCGCCAGAGTTTCAGGAGATGTATGCCCTGTTGTTTCGGGAATTGGGGTTTATGATGGCGGGACGGCCGTTAGCCATTCAGGCCACTGAAGAAGTGTTGGGCGTAGACCGGGCCGGCAGCCAAATCCCGCCCCGCAACCGGATGTTGCCCCTCTTCGCCATGTTTATCTTGATGGTCGAAACCTTGGGGTTAGCCAGTCTTATCAGTATGGAAATCGAAGGGGGTACGCTGGAAGCGCTGCTCATCACGCCGTTGAAAGTTGAAGGGTTGTTCATCGCTAAAGGGCTGTTTGGCACGGCGCTGGCCTTTGTCCAAGTGGCCGCCCTCATGGCGATTGTGGGCGGCTTCAGCCGCGAACCGCTCATCATCGTGACAGCGCTGCTGCTGGGTTCCCTGCTCGTCACCGGCCTCGGTTTCATGGTTGCGTCCGTCGCCAAAGATATGATGTCGGTGATGGGATGGGGCATTTTGGCCATTGTCACCCTGGCTCTCCCGCCCTTAAACGTGCTGCTGCCCGGCCTGGTAACTAACTGGATCAAAATTATCCCATCCTATTATTTAGTCGATACGGTGCATCAGGTTGTCAATTTTGGCGCGGGATGGGGCGATGTTGGCAGCAATTTGTTGGCTTTATTGGCCTTCGCGCTGGCATTTTTGGCGTTGGGCGTTGTGGCTTTGCGGAGGAAATTCCGATGAGACGAATTGGCGTGTTGTTAAGCAAGGAATTTGGCAAGGGGCCGCGTAACTTTATGTTTATTTTTGCCATCGCCGTGCCGGTGGTCTTCACGCTGCTGATCTCGTTGTTGGTAGGCACGATTTTCTCCGGCAAGCCGCGGCTGGGTTTGGCTGATGAAGGCCATTCGCAAGTGATGGCGGCCGCGCAGGATGTGGAGTCGTTGATTGTGAAGGAGTATGACACGGCCGTCGCTCTGCGAACGGCCGTCGAAAATGGCTCCGTAGACCTGGGCATCGTTTTGCCTGCCGGATTTGACGACAAAATCCGCGATGAAGCGCAGGTCGAAATCACCGCCTACGTTTGGGGTGAAAGTCAGCTCAAAAACCGGGCCGTCACCGGCACAACCTTCTTCAACCTCATCCGCGAGATTGTGGGGCAAGAACCGCCTGTCGAAATCGTCATGACCCCATTGGGCGACGAGGCCGCGCTGCCTTGGGAAGAGCGCTTAATGCCGCTCATTGTTTTGATTACTATCTTGCTGGCTGGCATGATGGTTCCGGCCTCTTCATTGGTTGAGGAGAAACAAAAACGCACGCTGTACGCTTTAACCATTACGCCCGCGTCGTTGGGCGAAGTGTTTGTGGCTAAGGGGCTGATGGGCGTCATTCTCAGCATGTTTATGGGCGCTTTGACATTGGCGCTGAATAATGCGTTTGGGACACAGCCTGGATTGCTGACATTCGTTTTGTTCCTGGGGGCGACGCTGGCAGCTGCATTTGGCGTCTTGCTGGGTGCGCTTATCAAGGACATTAACGCATTGTTTGCGGTGACAAAGGGGATGGGGTTGTTTTTGTATGCGCCGTCGCTTATTGGCTTGTTCCCTTCCATTCCGCAGTGGACTGCCAAGATTTTTCCCACGTATTACATGATTCAGCCGGTGGTGGAAATTACGCAGCAGGGCGGAACGTGGTCGGATATTGCGCCGGAGATCGAGATTTTGGTTGTGTTAATTTTGTTGATGATGGGTGTGGTAACGGCCGTTATCCGTCGCGCGCATCAACAAGAAGTCATTGGCCTCACCGCCGCCTAGCCGTTCGTAGTCAGGCCGGCAGCCGCGCAGTTCAGCGGCGGAGTACCGTCAAGCAGCGGGAAAACGCCACTCCGAAGACTGCGTGGCTTACTACGAACCAAAGGCAGCATTTATCCGTTGTCTAGCCGTTTGTAGTCAGGTACGCAGCCGCGCAGTTCAGCGGCGGAGTACCGTCAAGCAGCGCCAGAACGCCACTCCGAAGACTGCGTGGCTTACTACGAACCCATGACGGTACTTTTCTGCGTTAATTTCCACACATGCTGTGGTCGATCTTCTGATTGGGCCACGCCGAGTAAATAAGATATGCGCCTTGAACTCCAAAACCGCCCGCCCGCTAAAGATGTCATAGACCTGGGCAAAGGATGGCCTGGTTTCGATCTGCTGCCGCAAGATATTTTACGCCGGGCGGCCGACCATCGTCTGAGTCAAAACGATGCCTCCCTGCTAAACTATGGCCCCGATTCTGGCGATATGCAATTTCGAAGGGCGTTAGCCGATTTCCTGAGCCGCAGCTATGACGAACCAGTCGCTCCAGAGACCTTGTTTCTCACGGCTGGCGCTTCTCAAGCGCTGGGTCTGATTTGCCATACATTTACCCGTCCCGGCGACACCATCTTCGTTGAGGATCGTACCTATTTCCTGGCGTTGGGCATTTTTGCCGATTATGGGCTGAATGCCGTTGCCATCCCCACCGACGAAAACGGCCTCATCATCGAGGCGCTGGAAGAGAAATTGGCCGTACATAGTCCTGTTTGCTTGTACACCATTCCGACGTTTCAAAACCCAACCGGCGTCACCCTATCCCAATCGCGGCGGGAGCGTTTGGTCGCGCTCAGCCAGCGGCATAACTTTCTCATCATTGCCGACGAGGTGTACCATCTGCTCAATTACACGACTGCGCCGGCGGCAACGCTGGGCAGCTTTGCCGCCAGCGAAACGGTCTTATCCGTTGGCTCGTTCTCCAAGATTTTGGCTCCGGGCTTGCGGTTGGGCTGGATTCAGGCGGCGTCGGCTTTGTTGGCAAGGTTAACGGCCGATGCCGTTGTCGCCAGCGGCGGCGCGCTCAATCATTTTACGGCCGGACTGGTGGCGGTTGTGTTGGAACAGGGCTGGCAGGACGAATATCTGGCCTTTTTGAAGAAAACATATCGCCAGCGGGCGGCGGCGTTAAGCCAGGCCGTCCGCCAATATTTGCCGTCTTTGACATTCACAGAACCGCAAGGCGGCTATTTTGTTTGGTTGGAACTGCCAGAGGGCATTGATACGGCAATTTTGTTGGCGGGGGCCAGGCAATTTAAGGTTGGCTTTCAACCGGGTGTGCAATTTTCGCCGAATAGGGGGGCGCGTCACTGTATGCGGTTGAGCTTCTCGTTTTACGATACGGCCGTTTTGCAAACCGGCATCTCGCGTCTACAAAAGGCAATCGCCGCCATCTCTAATTCTTGAACGGGCGGGATTGGGCCATTTCGCCCAGTAATTCGCAGGCCACATCCAATGTGGTGATGGGGGAGGCGATCATTTGGTCGAAACGGCCGTCATACATCACCCCTGGCGCCACGCGAATAATCATCTGGCGCAACGCGGTTAACTCCTGTTTTAATCGTTGATTCTCTTCTTGAACCATGTCAATCACGTGGATTCTCCTTGCTTATTCAAAACCAATCATGCCATAGACTGTAACAAGTTATGTTTAAGACCGGGTCAACAACAAGTAATCATTTGGTTAAGAGGGGAACGGTTTTTCAGTAGTCGGCTTGTCATGCCTGCGAAGGCAGGCATCCATAATTTGCCAACAGGAGAAGATGGATTCCCGCCTGCGCGGGAATGACAG
>JANTGY010000235.1 GCA_024762695.1 Anaerolineae bacterium | reverse complement strand
CTGCGGAAAGCGCTGCTGGATGTGTATCCGCAGCTTTCCAGCCTCAAATTGGCCGATTACAAGGTAAGAATTTTAGATGGCGAGAATGCAACGGCCGCCACCACTCGTGTCTTGATTGATTCGGTTCAGGGACATCGGACATGGAGCACAGTCGGCGCCAGCGCCAATATCATTGAAGCCAGTTGGCAAGCGCTGGTTGACAGTATGGAGTACGCGCTCTTGGGATCGAATTAGAAATCTGGCATAATCTATACCAAATCATTTCTATAAAGTGAGGGAAACGTGGAAACTTTTGGCGCATTACTCTTTATCGGTCTTGTCTCTTTTAGCATACCTATTCTAAATCATAAGACGAGACAATATCGAAAAGAAGTACAGGATTCAGTCGCTGTCATTTCAGAAAAAGTTCAACAAATGGAGAAAAACCTGGAAGAAGTTAACCAGAAGTTAGATCGACTCCAAAGCCAGCAATAATCACTAATAATTGCATGCACCCATCTGCAAAAAAAGTAGCCGATGCCGCCCAAACGTTGGGGCTTGACATCGAAATAGTAGAGTTTGCCCAGACGACGCGGTCAGCACAGGAGGCGGCGGAGGCGATTGGCTGTCAGGTGGCGCAGATTGTGAAGAGTTTGTGTTTTGTGGTGAACGGCCGTCCCCTCATCACTCTTGTCTCAGGCAGCAACCAACTGGATGAACGCAAATTGGCCGGATTGGAAGGCGTAGGCCGCAAGAAGGTCAAACGCGCCGACGCCGATACCGTGAAGGCAGCCACCGGCTTCAGCATTGGCGGCGTGCCGCCGTTTGGCCATACTTCGGAGTTGCCGGTTTACGTGGATGAAGATTTGCTCCGGTTCGAGACGGTGTGGGCAGCGGCGGGAACGCCGTTTGCGGTGTTTGCGATTGGGTCGGGGGAATTGGTAGCGGCTTGTGAGGGAACGGCCGTTGACCTCAAAAAATCATAATTCATAAATTTGAGGGCGATTTTGTTATCGCCCTCAAATTTATAATCAAACTTAATTGAGGGTGCATTTCAAATGAGTTGGAATTCCCGAAACGTTGAGCCAAGTATCGGGAATTCCAATTCCCGATACATCAACTGAGATGAAACACACCCCTTAATTGATGGTGATCGGAATTTCGTTGGAAAGCGAATACCATGTTCCGCCGCCATTCAAACAATTATCAAACCCATCAAAACAGACAACCAAACGCAGGGTGTAATTACCCGATTCGGGTAATTGGATATTGTCTTCCCAAGACAGACCGCCAGTTTTAAGGGTGGCATTAGGACCGCCATAGGTTTGTTGATACCAATCCTGTCGGTCTGTCCCGTCTTTTTTGGGCATGACGCCGATGGCGTTGTAGGGAACTTCGCCGCCAGTGGTATTAGAGACGGTAAACTCAAACCAAATTCGCCCGTTTACGGTATAAGACGACCGATCCTGTAAGAGGAATTTTGAGGCGATTAAGCCGCGCGCGCCGAGGGGAACGGCCGTAGGCGGCACGGCCGTTGCCGTTGGCGGAATCGGCGTACTGGTGGGGGGAATGAAAACGGCCGTATTCGTGGGCGGTATGGCGGTCGGTTCGTCGGTGGGCGGGACGGCCGTTTCCGTTGGCGGTAAAGGCGTCTCCGTCGGCGGGGGCGGCGTATCGCTGGGCAAAGCCACGATGATAGCCGGCGGCAAAGTCGCTTCCTCTACTGCGGGAGGAGCGACCACAGGGACATCTGTCGCCGCCGCCACAATGACCGTTGGCTCGGCCATGGCCGTATCCGATTTCGCCGCGCTGTCAGACAATAACGCCCATGCCGCAATACCCAAAGCCAATATCAGTAAAACCGCTACGCCGATAAGCAGCCCCTTTGTTAAATTATTTAATCCCATAAACTATTCTCCAAAAATAAAAATCTAATATTCCGATGTTCATTGATTTTTCGCAGATCGCGCAGGTGTTTTTTACGTTTTGCGTATCACACGCCAATCAAAATCGCGGCCAATGTAATTAAACCGATAATCAAAACTATTGCCAAACCATAGAATGTAGCCTGTTTGAGAACTTCGCCATCATCGGCGCCCTCCACTGTGCTGACGCCGACGAGCACTTTGGCCGGAGCAAAAAGGCCGCCAATGGCCCCGCCAGTCGTTTGGGCGGCCAGGATGAGGGGAACAGAAAGGTTGAGAGCAACGGCCGTCCCCTGCTGCAACTGCCCAAACACCACATTACTATTCGTATTGCTCCCCGTCATAAATGCGCCCAAGGCGCCGATAAAGGGGCTGAGGACGGGAAAAATGGCGCCGGTGTTGGCGCTGAGGGCTTCGGCCAGCATCTGCGTCATCCCGGCGTGCTGCATCGTCAAGGCCATTGCCACCAAACTGTAAATGCCGATGGTGGGCTTGACCCAGCCTTTGCGCGTTTTCTGCCAGACGATACGGCCGTCGTAAACGCTCGCCTTATCATTTTTAGATTGCGGGATAAGCCGCAAGCCATTGCCCCAACGGAACCAGGCAAAAATCAGCAAACTGGTGTAAAGAAGCAACGCCCCGGCATGGCCGAAAACGCTCACTGAACGGCCTGACCCAGCGGCCGTTTCCCAGCCAAAACTGGTGGCGACAGCCGGGAAATTATAGTTGAGATTAACGCTGTTCAACACCCCTTTGAAAACAATACGCCCCAGCACAATGATAACGATGAGCAGCATGTAAGGCGTAAAAGCCCGCATCAGTCGGTTCAAACTGAAATCGGCGCGATTTTGCCCGTTAGCAACGCGGGTGAAGTACAAGACAGAGGCGATGAGACCAACCAATCCCGCCCCAAATGCAGCCACCGTCCACAAACCGGCCATCGCAATCACCCATTGGGAGACGCCCATGATGACGCTCATCACCAGCAAAAAAAAGCCGCGCCGCCGCACGGCCGTCATCCCGCCAGCCAGCCATAGCACGCCCAGACCGCAGGCAAATCCGCTAATTCCCAGCAAAACAGCCGCTGAACTGGCTAACATTTCGCCAGGCAGTCCGGTCGTCGCCATCAAGGATAAGAATGAAGAACCGAGCGAGCCGAAGGTGACGGCCCAGGCATGACCAAGCAAGCCCATGGTAACGGCCGTACTAGGCGCAAAGCCCATCCCCACCAACAGCGGAGCCACGACCGCCGCCGGAACGCCAAATCCTGTCGCGCCTTGCAAAAAGGAGCCAAAAATCCAGGCCAACAGCAGCGCCTGGGCCGGTTTATCCTGGGCCAAAGCAGGCATCTCGCGGCCAATGGCCTCAATCACGCCCGCTTCGTTGACAGTGTGGTACAACAGCAAGGCCATCCAAATGACGTACAGGACGAACAAGGCCAACAAGACCGACTTACCCCAGGCCACGACCAATAATTTGCCCCCGGCCCCGAAGAAAACGACGCCGACGAGAACGGCCGTGCCCCAGCCTGCTAAACCCGCTTTGCTGCCGCCCCAGTGTCGGCCTACCATCAAATATAAAACAACCAATATCGGCAAAGCTGCCAAGAGTACGTTGAAGAAATTTAGTGTCGGTAAAACCATAGCGGGAAGTATAACCGATAAATTAACGGGCAGGTATTGAGAAGCAGGCAAGAAATGATAAAATGCGTGATACGTGGAACCTTTTGATTGGCTGCGACGTCTTGTAAGCAGCGTTCGATTGGAAACGCAATTATTTTTGGAGAGAATGAACTGATGAACAAACAAACAACCTCAATCATTGCTTTAATTTTGCTGCTCGTTTTGGGATTGATTGGCTGCACGCCGACTGAAGAGAATTTGGAGCCGGCGGCCGCGCCATTGGTGATAACGCCCGTTGTCACCAAAACCGCCTCCGCCCTGGCTCCTGTCCCTACAAAAACAGCGGAGCGTGTGGAAGAGGAGACAGCTATCACCGAAAGCGAAACTGAAGCCGCCAAATCGGACTCTCAAGAGGAAACCCCGATAAAGGAGAACGCGATGCCCCTACCTGAAAATCCCACTGCCCAAGAACGCATCCAACAAGCGACAAACGACTTGACCGAACGCATGGCCATTTCCGCCGATCAGGTTGAATTCGTCAACTACGAAACCGTCACCTGGCGCGACGGCAGCCTCGGCTGTCCTCAGCCCGGTCTGGCCTACACCCAGGCGCTGCAAGACGGCTATCGCATCCAACTCATGGTTGACGGCCAGCAGTATGATTATCATGGCGGACGCGGCCAGCCCTTCCTTTGCGAATCGGCCCAGAAAACCTCCCCCGCCCCCAGCAGCGACAGCTAATTGAGATTAGCGCAAGGACATGGCGTCGCCATGTCCTTACTTTTTTCCAGACAGTTTTTCAGTAATCGGTCTGTCATTCCCGCGCAGGCGGGAATCCATGCTTTTGCAGGAGTGGATTCCTGCCTGCGCAGGAATGACAAGATCAGTTGTTTGTTATCGGAATAATTTTTTAACGCCTATAACCCTCCGGGAGACTGTCTCTTCCCCGCCAAAACCCCGACATCTGCCGATATTTTGTTATCATGGGGTAGATAAACGCAATCGTTTGGAGAAACCCATGAAAACAATCCGATTTGGCCTGGCGGCGTTTTGGCTGCCGCTAATTTTTGTCGTTTGGGCAGCAAACGCCCGCCCGTTCGATAAGCCGCCCACCCCGCCGCCCGCCCCTGTTTTTGCTGAACTGGATGCGATTTCGACGGGAACGGCCGTCTACATCATCCAACTGCAAGACGCCCCCCTCGCCCTTTACCAGGGCAGCATTCCCGGATTGGCTGCGCCAGCCCGGCAGTCCGGCAGCCAAAAACTCAACCTGTACGCCCCGGCCAGCGTCGCTTACCTCAACCGCCTCGACGCCCAACAAACTCAATTCATCGCCGAATCTGCCAAACAATTAGGGCGCGAACTTGACGTCCGCCATCGCTACGCCGTCGCTTTTAACGGGATGGCGCTTGAGCTAGACGGCGCCGAAGCAGCCCAGTTAACGGCCGTTCCCGGCGTTCGCAGCGTGCGCCGCAGCCAGGAACGGGAACTGCTCACCGACGCCGGGCCAGCCTGGATTGGCGCGCCAGCCATCTGGGAGGGCAGCCCGGCCATCCAAAATAAAGGCGAAGGCATCATCATCGGCGTCATTGACACCGGCATCAACATGGATCATCCCTCTTTCGCCGATGTAGGCGGCGACGGCTACGACCATACCAATCCGTTGGGCGACATTATGGGCTGGTGCAATCCTACTAATCCTGATTACAGTCCAGCCTACGTTTGTAACGATAAACTCATCGGCATGTGGGATTATGCCGACGCCTATGGCGAATCGGGCGGCCCGGAAGATTCGCATGGACATGGCAGTCACACAGCAAGCACGGCCGTTGGCAATATCCTCACCACCACCATCACAACCCCGTCCGGCTACGACTACATGACAACCCTCTCCGGCGTGGCCCCCCATGCCAATATCATTGCCTACGATGCCTGTGTTTCCACTTGCCCCGATGCGGCTTTGCTAGCCGCTGTCAATCAGGCAGTCGCCGACGGGGTGGATGTCATCAATTATTCCATTTCTGGCGGCGAAGACCCGTACAACGACCCAATTGCGCAAGCGTTTTTGGCGGCTAATGAGGCGGGTGTGTTTGTGGCTGCGGCGGCGGGGAACAGCGGGCCGGGAACCAGCACAATAGCCCATCAAGCCCCCTGGGTAACGACAGTGGGCGCGGCGACGCATAATCGCAGTTTCAAAAACAGTCTCATCAATTTTAGCGGTGGCAGCGGCGGGCTGGCCGATATTGAGGGTAAGAGCATGACGGCCGCTCACGGTCCGGCGCCCATCGTTTATGCCGGGGATTTTGGCGATGCGCTGTGCCAATCGCCCTTTCCCGCCGGCACATGGACAAACAATGAGATTGTGGTTTGCGATCGCGGCGTTGTCGCGCGTTTGGACAAGGGCGCCAATGTGCTGGCAGGTGGAGCAGGCGGACTGGTTTTGGCCAATGCGTTTGCTGATCAATTGGTAAACGCGGACGCTCATTATTTACCGGCGGTACACATTAATTATGCGGATGGCGTCGCCCTTAAAGCATGGTTGGCGGCGGGCAGCGGCCACATGGCTGAAATCGCGGGCACAACGGCGGACACGGCCGTTGCCAATGGCGACATCATGGCCTCGTTCAGCTCGCGCGGGCCAAATTCGGCTTTCGATGTGTTGAAGCCGGATATCATCGGGCCGGGCGTAGATGTGCTGGCGGCGCGTCAGACAACGGATCCGCTAAACGACCCGGAATATGGGCTGGACAGCGGCACGTCGATGGCCGCGCCTCATCTGGCCGGGTCGGCGGCGCTGCTGCTGGCGGCGCATCCCGACTGGTCGCCTGATGAGATTCGGTCGGCGTTGATGATGACGGCCGTACCCGCCATCCTGAAAGAGGACGCAGCCACAGACGCTGACCTGTTTGATCGCGGCGCGGGACGGGTTGATTTGGCGCAAGCCGTCCAGGCGGGGCTGATTTTGGACGAAACCCAGGCCAATTATGAAGCAGCCAATCCTGCCACGAATGGCGATCCGCGCCGCTTGAATCTGCCCAGTCTGACCGACAGCGACTGCTATCTGACTTGTTCTTGGACGCGCATCGTCAAGAACAGCCTCACCGCTTCGACGACCTGGACGGT
>JANTGY010000234.1 GCA_024762695.1 Anaerolineae bacterium | reverse complement strand
CGCTGGAGCCTGGTCGGCGCCCATCGCCCGCGACCTGAACCTGAAAATCCCCATGCAGCCAGCCAAGGGATACAGCGTTACGGTGAAACGGCCGTCCCACAGCCCTCAAATGTACCTCTATCTGGGCGAAGCCAAAGTCGCCGTCACGCCGATGGGGCCACACCTGCGCTTTGCCGGGACGCTTGAACTGGCCGGGTTTGACTTTGCCATCAACCAACGCCGGGTAAACGCTATCTTGCGCGCCGCAGATAATTATCTTGTTGACAGCGGGGAGCGGGAACTGGTGGAAATTTGGCGGGGAATGCGGCCAGTTACGCCAGATGGCCTGCCGTACATCGGCCGTACGCGTCGCTATAACAATTTGATTGTGGCGACCGGCCACGCCATGTTGGGCATCTCGATGGGGCCAATGACGGGAAAGTTAGCAGCGGGGATTGTGGGAGGGGAACGGCCGTCGCTCGACCTGGCCTCGTTTAAGGTTGAACGGTTTTTCCCTGGTTGACGCGACGCCCTATTTCAATTTAAAATAATCACATTGAACCGGGCCAGGATGCTGTTGAAGGAGCTTGTGGGTGTCTTCATTACAAAAATCAGATGAATTTACGCCCGAACCGCCGCCAGTTTTGCACGGCCGTTACCATCTTCAAAAGCAAATAGGCCAAGGCGGCATGGGTGTCGTTTACCGGGCCTACGACGAAACCTTAAACCGGGACGTCGCCATTAAGTTTTTGTCGCCGCAGCGGCTGGCCGACAAAAGCGCCGCCGACCGTTTCTTACGCGAAGCCCGCGCTGTCGCCCGATTGTCGCATCCCAACATCATGACCATCCACGATGTCGGGCAAGCCGAGCAGTGGCATTATCTCATTCTGGAACACATCGTTGGGCAAAATTTGAGCGATTTGCTGTCCAAACGGGGCGGCATGCTGCCCGTGGAGGAAGCGGCAGCCATCATGCGTCAATGTTTAACGGCATTGGCTTACGCCCATGAATGTGGCATCTTGCACCGGGATGTTAAACCAGAAAACATCATGACAACGGGGGACGGCCGTGTCAAAATCACCGATTTTGGCCTGGCCCTGGTACGCGGCGACGCCCGCTTAACCCAGGAAAACGCACTCATGGGGACCATCCATTATCTGGCCCCGGAATGCTTCAACGGCCAGTCAGTGGACGCCCGCTCGGATTTGTATGCCCTCAGCGCCGTTTGGTACGAACTGTTGACCGGCCGGCCGCCGTTTGACGACAGTAGTCCGGCAGCGACCCTGGGACAAATTCTAAATGACACGGCCGTTCCTCCCAGCCAGCACAACAAGGCCATCCCACCCGTTCTGGACGCGCTTATCCTCAAACTGTTAGCCAAAGAGCCAGACGGCCGTTACCACACAGCCAATGAAGCGTTGGCGGCGCTAGGACAACCAACGCCAGCGCCACCCACAACGCTGCATGTGTCACTGTTGGGCGAATTTAAGCTGCGATTTGGCGAAACGGCCGTGCCCCCCCTCGACGCCCGCTGCCAAACCCTCCTCGCCTATCTCATCCTGCAGCGCGATACTGCCCACACCCGACAACACATCGCCTTCCAATTTTGGCCCGACTCCACCGAATCCCAGGCCCGCACCAACTTGCGTAATCTCATCCACAAACTACGCCGCGCGCTGCCAAAATCTGACCAACTTTTACATCTAACCCGGCAAACCATCCAGTGGCAGCCTGCCATTCCCATCACACTTGATGTAGCTACGTTTGAACAATTATTAGAGACTGGAGACCGGGGACTAGAGCATATGAACTTTCAATCTCCAGCCCCGAATCCCCAATCTCCAATCCCTGATCTCCAACAAGCCATTGCCCTTTATCGCGGCGACCTCCTTCCCGGCCATTACGACGATTGGATTCTGGCAGCCCGCGAACGATTGCGCCAGCGGTTTTTGCGCGGCATCGAACGCCTGGTCGCGCTTTTGGAAAAGGATCAACAGTTTGCCGACGCCATCCCTTACGCGCAACGTTTGTTGCGTGAAGACCCACTGCACGAAGCAACCTACCGCCGGTTGATGCGCTTGCAGGCGCTGAACGGCAATACAGCTGGGGCGCTGCGTACCTACCATACCTGTACGACCGTCTTGCAGCGCGAGTTAGGCGTTTCTCCCAGCCCGGCCACGCAAGAAGTATACGAACGCTTACTTAACATGGGCACGCCCCGCCAAATCGCTTCACCGGCGCGCGTACCGTTGGTGGCGCGGGAAAAATCGTGGGCGACTTTGCAAACAATCTGGCGACAAACGGCCGTCAATCAACCAAACGTCGTTCTGCTAACCGGCGAAGCGGGCATCGGCAAAACGCGGCTGGCCGAGGAACTACTGGATTGGACGCGGCGGCAGGGCATATCCACACTGACAACCGCTTGTTATGCCGCCGAAGGACAACTGCCCTACGCGCCCATCGCCAACTGGCTGCGAGACGATGCGCTGCAAAACGCCTTTGAGCAATTGGAACCACGGTGGCTGATCGAATGCGCCCGATTGCGGCCTGAACTGCTCGTTCAACGGCCCGATCTGACGCCGCCCACGCCTTTGACGGAAGGATGGCAGCGGCAGCATTTTTTTACGGCCGTTGCCCATGCCATTCTGAGTCTGCGCCAACCCTTACTCCTCTTCATAGATGATTTGCAATGGTGCGATCAGGATTCGCTGGATTGGCTGCACTTCTTGTTACGCTTTGACCCCAACGCGCGGTTCCTACTGCTGGGAACGGTGCGCGTGGAAGAAATTATCAATGAGCATCCGCTCATCAAATGGCAGCAGGGCTTCCACCGCGCGGGAACATTGACGGACATTCCGCTGCGCCGCTTGAATGCTGCCGCCACCAACCAGTTGGCCGCTCATATCGCCCAACATTCGCTCGATCCTGACTTGGCGGCCCGTGTATTTGCCGAAACGGAAGGCAATCCATTATTTATTGTGGAAACGGCGCGAGCTGGTTTTCAGTATGCGGTAAGCCGTAATCAGCCATCGATCTCTAACGTTCAGTCTCCAGTCTCAGATTTACCGCCCAAAGTACGTGCCGTGATTGAGGCTCGATTAGCACAGCTTTCCCCGCTGGCGAGGCGGCTGACCGATCTAGCTGCCGTGATTGGACGTTCGTTTACGTTTGATTTGCTGTTGGCAGCAAGTGGGGAAGATGAGGAAACGGCCGTACACGGGCTAGACGAGATGTGGCAGCGGCGCATCGCGCGAGAACAAGGCGCCAACGCCTACGATTTCCATCACGACAAAATCCGCCAAACTGCTTACGCCGCCCTGAGCGCGGCGCGGCGGCGTTTACTGCATCGCCAGGTTGTGCAGGCGTTGACTGTCGTCCACGAACATAATTTGGACGACGTTAGCGGCCAGATAGCCATGCATCATGAGGCCGCCGGACAATTGGCCGAGGCAGCCCGCCATTATCAACGCGCGGGAACAGTGGCCCAGCGCATCTTCGCCCATCAGGAAGCCGTCTACTATCTGGAACGGGCCATCGCCCTTTTGCCGCAAATTAAAGAAGATGGTGGGCTTCCGGCCCAGTTGTACGAGCAGCTAGGGGATGTGCTGACTTTGATGAAACGGTATGAAGAAGGGCAGGCAGCGTATGAAACGGCCGTTTCCCTGACCCCATCTGTCATTGATCAGGCTCGTTTGCACGGCAAAGTGGGTCATACCTGGAATGCACAGCAGCAATACGAACCGGCGCAGCAAGCGTATAATCAGGCGCTCAAATTGCTGGGCACAACCGTAACCGAAACTGCATGGCAGCAAACTTGGCTGGATATTCAGTTGGAACGCGCCGATATGTTTTATTTTCAGGCCAAACTTTTGGAACTAGCCGATTTAGTTGCTAATATGAAGGCGCCGATTGAACAGCATGGCAATAACCGGCAAAAAGTAACCTATTTGCGAACAACCAATATGCTGCAATTCAGGTTGAAGCGTTTTTTTCTGGATGAAACTGATGTCGCCATTGCCCAGGCTGGTCTGGAACTGGCGGAGCAATCAGGCGATGCGCATGTTATCGGAACAGAAATGTTTGGTCTAGGGTTTTCGTTGATGGCGTCGGGACAAACTAAAGCGGCGATTACACACCTTACAGAGGCGCTTTGCCTCGCTGAACAATACGGCAATCTCTATTTGCAAGACCAATGTATCGCCTATTTGAGTATTTGCTACCGTTTTCAGGGCGATCTGGTACAGGTAAACGATTTGGCACAGCGCGGGTTAGCGCTTTCCAAACTGGCCCAGAATGTTTTTTACAAGGGCGTTGCCAAAGCCAATCTCGCCTGGATCAGCTACCGGCAAGGTCGTTTTGGCGATGCTTTGGCGCAAGGTGAAGCGGCGATGGCGCTGTGGCACGATTTACCTTATCCGCTGTATTGGTTGGCGTTGTGGCCGTTGTTGGCAACGGCCGTTACCCACAATGATTGGGAAAACGCCGTCGCCCACGCCCAGGCCATGCTCCATCCTGTCCAACAAAAGCTGCCGGATGCGTTAACGGCCGTTCTGCAACAAGCCATCGCCGTCGGGGAAGCTAATCAACCCCAATCGGCGCAAACCCATTTGCAAAAACCCATCCAGTTGGCGCAAGAATTGGGCTATCTTTAACCGGCAGAAATCCGATTTTTTCAAAAAATCGTATTTCTGCCCCTCTCAGGAAACGCTTTAGAAACGTTTGCCTTGTTACACTTTCCCTAACACATTCATTCCAATCAAATTCATGGGCTGCATTTTTCCAAATAAAGCCTAAGGGAGACCAAAATGATTCTGATAGTTGGCGCAACAGGCGTCCTTGGCCGCGCTTTGGGCAAACGGTTACTGGAACACGGGGAACAAGTGCGAGCGATGACTCGTAACCCGGAAAACGCGACGGAATTAAAGACAATGGGCGCAGAAATCGTTTCTGGTGATTTATGCGATCCGGCTTCGCTGCGACGAGCGTGTGCCGGAGTGGAAAAGGTCGTCGCCAGCGCTCATTCGATCTTTGGGCGCGGCTCCGAGGCTTCCAAATATGTGGATGGACAGGGGCACAAAGACCTGATTGATGCCGCCAAAGAAGCGGGCATACGCCATTTTGTCTATGTTTCGATGGAAGGCGTTGCGGTAAACCCCACGCCATTTGCCCATTTCAAACAAGAAGTGGAGCAATACCTACAAGCCAGTGGGCTGAATTTTACGATTTTGCGGCCTACGGCGTTTATGGAAACGCACGCGCATACGATGATCGGCCAGCCAATTTTGGAGACGGGCAAGGTAACGCTCTTTGGCCAGGGAAACAGCCCGCGCAATTTTGTGGCGGTTGACGATGTTGTTGCATATGCGCTGCTGGCTCTGAATGGCGGCACGGCTAATGGTCAAACCATTGAAATTGGCGGCCCGGAAAATTGGACAAATATGGCGGTTGCGGCGCTGTATGAAAAGTTGGCGGGACGCAAAGCCAAAGTGTCTCATATGCCGCGTGGAATTTTGCGGGTGATGTCGGCGTTGTTACGGCCGTTTCACCCCGGTCTTAGCCAGGTGATGCAGTTCAGCCTCTGGGCCGACACGACCGACCAAACCTTTGACCCCAGCGAAACGCTTAAGGAGTTTCCGATGAAATTGACCCGGCTGGAAGATTGGGTACGGGGACAGACGACAGGCTAGTCGCTATGAGAGAGGAACGCAAACAGGAACGCTCCCAGTTGTTTACGCTGCGGGTGTGGGTGGAGGATGTGGGGGACGGCCGTACCGAACTCCGCGGCACCCTCAAACACATCCTAACCGGCGAAACCCACCATTTCCGTGATTGGCAAACCCTAATTCAATGCCTTGAAGCCCTGTATCCTGTAAAAACGCCCGCTCAACTTCCCTGAGTATAACGCATCTGCTCGCAATAACTGGCAAAGGCAATGGCCCATTTATGAGTTAGGAACGGTTTGGGAACGCTCCATTTTGCATAATGACAATAAAGTTTCTAAATAAACAGTTGCTCTGGCCAGCAAGCATGGGGATCAAGACCGCCAAGAGAAAAAGCAAAAGCAATCTGAAGCAACATAAAGGCCTGTTTAGAAGCTTCAAATTATCAGGCAACGTGAAGCAATATGAAAAATCATCGGCATGCAGGCGCAATAATCTCCTGGGATAGACGGAATGAGGAGGTCTGATTAATAAAATGGCTAAAAAGAGTGGATTTTTAAACCGGTATTCCCGTAAAGTCTCAAGATGACGATTGAGGAGGTGTGATATGTTGCCAACACAGTTCATTCCAGAATACTATCGGGATGCAAAAGACATTTTGGGAGCGGATGAAGCAGAAAATAAGCGCGATAACCCTCGCAAACGCCGATGGTTGCTTTCGCGTATTCGTAATCCTTTCCGCCGTTCAGCGCGCGCTGACAAGAGCAAAGAGAGAGAAGAGCGCGTTCGACCAGCACATTGAGTAGTAAGCGGTTTTGATAACGGCCGTAGCAAACCGCACGGTCAGGTCAAACGCATACCCACAGGGAAGACCATTAGCTTTTGTGCATGGTCTTCCTTTTTTTGTTATGAATGTTTGTAACCTGAACCGCCCAATCACATCTAACCAATAACACAACCCAAAAGGATGCCTATGAAACTGTTCTCCTTCCTCAAAAAAGACAAAGCGCCCAAACGATTCGCCATCATTG